>CAMTOL010000085.1 GCA_947074135.1 uncultured Rikenellaceae bacterium | reverse complement strand
GACAAAAAATCATCGAAAACGTGAAAGCGTCAGCTTTCAATCTAAGAGAGCTTTAGCTCTCGAAACCGCATCGTGTAGGGCGGCAAGGTTGAACTCGTCAAAAGTTTTTGGTTTTCCCTTTTTCCAAAAAGGGAAAGTAGAGAGGACGAGTAGAGCAATGGCACAAAATCCAAGTCGGGTCGGCAACGCCGAATCAGAAATTCCGCAGGAATTTCCCGACCCGACTTACCCCAAAGCTAGAGCAAACCAAACCACTCCCAGAGCGCAGTTGCAAAGCAATTGTAAGACAGATAAAAGCAGATCACAAATCACAACAAAATATGAAATCATTTTTTTACTCACTACGTCAAGTCTTTAAACTTAGACTGCCAAATCTTTTTAAGGTCTTGTCACTTACGCTAGGTATTGCCATAGGTGGCTTTATACTCTGTTGGAGCGCTTACCAGAATAGTTACGACAGGTGGATACCCAACCACCAAAACGTAGGTTTCCTACTCGCAAACTGGACAATAGGTGGAGGCGAGCAAAAACTCGAAAATTCAATTCGCACCCAAGGTCCAGTCGCACCTGAACTGATGAACTCAGTACCTACTGTTATCAAAGCTACACGCACACAAGGCGTCGGAGCACTTGAATTCAAAGTTGATGACAAAGCGTTTCAACTAAACTCAATGTTTGCCGATTCGCTATTTTTCGATGTTATTGGCATTAAGGTTCTCAGTGGCGACCCCCATCAAATATTTGCTAACAGCAGAGAGGTAATGCTTTCACGTTCAGCTGCCAAAAAAATATTCTCTTCGATTGACGTCGTTGGCAAAGAGCTACTATACGGTGAAAACAAACTCGTCTATACCGTTAGCGGAGTTTACGAAGATATACCAAACAATTCACATATGGGCAAATATGAGTTGATGCTACGTGGTCGGTTCAAAGATTACTGGGATGGTGGCGATAGCTATTTTACCTATTTCACTGTACCACAAGGTACTGACCTCGCGAAACTAAGCGATGAAATAAATATAGCCTTTGCACCAAAGCTCGAAACAATGATAACACAAGGATTTAGCATTACCTACAATGCTATTCCAGTAACAATGGTAAAAGGTTATATGGATCAGTCTTCAGGTGCAGTTTCTGTTGCTATTATGGTTCTTGCGCTGATGATACTACTAGTATCGGCACTTAACTTTGCGCTTTTAGAGATTAGCTCCTTAGTTTCTCGTGCCAAAGAGGTGGGAGTGCATAAGGTTAGCGGTGCTACAACCTTTGAGGTCTTTATGTTAGTGATATGGGAAACGATTATCTACACCATACTTGGTGTTATTTTGGCAGTTGGGTTGATTTACGCACTTCGTGGCGACTTGGAGGGATTGACCGATAGTTTTAATGATATTTTTACCGCTTCGTCGCTTTGGGTTATCGCCTCGGTGCTTATCTCTATGGTGGTTGTGGCTGGAGTGCTACCTGCTATTTTGTTCTGCCGCATATCGGCTATGGAGGTGTTCCGCAAATTCAGAGGCAATAATCTGTGGTGGAAACAGGCACTGCTCTTTATTCAGTTCACGCTCTCGGTTATGACTGTTTCGCTACTTGTACTAACCTCGTTGCAGTACAACTTACTGATTAATTTTGACCTAGGTTACAAGTACGATAATCTGTCGGTTATCTATATGAGCGAAAGTGTCGAAAATAGTCGTCAGACTTTAAAAAATGAGCTTCAAGGACTCTCCTATGTCGAGGCTGTAACAATTAGCGAAGACCCGCTGACAGATGGTTGGAGCGGAATTGGGGTACACGACACAAGGAGCAACGAGATGTTAATTTCGGCTCGTGGGACAGGTATTGATGAGGACTTTTTCTCGACCTATGGTATAGAGGTATTGGAGGGCGATCCTAAAATGATAGGCGAAAGAAGTGCATTTGTAAACCACAGATTCCAGATTGCAACAAACTCCAAAATTGGCGATGATTGGTTAATGATGGAGGAGTGGACACCTATTGGAGTGTTTGCCGAGTTTAGGGGAAATCTATACTCTGAACCGTTGCCAATGATACTCTACAAACGATATGTAGGTTCACGAAGAGCGGTTATAACTATTCGCACTACTGGAGAGTTGACCTCTGTGCAAAAAAGTGAAATTGAGGCACTAGCAAAAAAAATATTCCCAACGAAGGATTACACCGTAAGTCGTTACAATGATGTGGTAGAGAGCTCATATTCTGAGTTGAGATTTGTGCGCAATATGATTTTCGTGGGCTCTTTGGTATTGATTATCATACTAGTTTTGGGTATGGTTAGTTATATTTCGACCGATATTAAGGCACGCCAGCGCGAGATAGCAATTCGCCGCACCCACGGAGCAACGACTATGGAGATTATAGTTTTTGTAGCTCGTCGCATTTTTATAGTAGCTGGAGTTTCCTCTTTGGTAGCTATTATTGGGGTCTATTTTGTGTCACAACTGATGCTGTCGTTTTTTGCAGAGAAGGTCGAAGTTGGGTTTATGGTCTATGCTTCGGGAGTGCTGTTTGCCTTTGCGTTGATTTTCATTTCGACTTATATTCAGACTTGGAAGATTGCTCGTCGTGACTACGTTCGCATAATTGGAAAGGCGTAGAAAATTAAAAATTAAAAAAAGTCAAAGGACAAAAAATCATCGAAAACGTGAAAGCGTCAGCTTTCAATCTAAGAGAGCTTTAGCTCTCGAAACCGCATCGTGTAGGGCGGCAAGGTTGAACTCGTCAAAAGTTTTTGGTTTTCCCTTTTTCCAAAAAGGGAAAGTAGAGAGGACGAGTAGAGCAATGGCACAAAATCCAAGTCGGGTCGGCAACGCCGAATCAGAAATTCCGCAGGAATTTCCCGACCCGACTTACCCCAAAGCTAGAGCAACCAAAACTACCCCAAAAAGTCCTTCGACTTCGCTCAGGGTAACAAAAAGAGAACGAATACAAATTACAATTCACATAAACAATGAAACACATTTTACGCAACTTCTGGGTCACACTCACCCGTTTTCGTATGGCATCGCTGCTCAACATTCTTGGACTTAGCATCGCCATTTCTGTCTTTATTATCATTATGACCCAACTCAACTGGGAGTATGGCTACAACAAGAGTATCAAAGATAGTGAAAACATATATCGTGGAGTTGTCAAGTGGGGAGGTCGCCTTTCAATCAATATGAGTCGCCCTATGGGAGAGCATATTGCCAAAGAGATTCCGCAAATTGAGAGCTATGCTGTTATCTGGGATTGGAATAACGCACGTTATCGTCGTGCCGACCAAGGCGAAGCAGCCAAAGAGGTCACTGAAAGTTATACAAGAGTTAATCCAGAGTTTTTTGACTTAACTGCTCTCAATATCATTGAGGGTAATAACACTGATTTTGCAGCTAAGAATACGGCTGTTATCTCACGTTCATTTGCCCAGAAAATGTGGGGCGACAGTTCGCCAGTTGGGGAAATCCTTTATAACGATTGGAACGACACACTTCGGGTTGTGGCTGTATATGAAGATATACCCTCAAATGTAACTTTCAAAAACTCGGTATATATTAATATTGCTGATTACTGCCTAAACAATAATAGTGAATGGGGCTTTAGGTATTACTACAAACTTGGTAGTGACGCTTCGATAGAGGAGGTTACCAAGAAAGCAAGAATATTGCTTTACGACAGATTTTTTAGTGGTGGCGATCAGTCTAAATATGACGAGGAGTTTTTCTCATTCGAACCAATAGAAGATATATACTTTTCGCACACCCCTAGTCCCAACGACCAAGGCAATAAAACGCTGTCGTTGGTGTTATTGGCGGTGGCTATACTTATTATTTTGGTTGCCGTAATCAACTACATCAACTTCTTTATGGCACTCGTGCCGGTGCGTATTCGCGCAGTCAATATCAATAAGGTTTTTGGCACTCCAACTTCAGCTCTTCGTGCCAATTTCATAGGCGAGGCAGCGGGAATGATGATACTCTCATTTGGCGTAGCTCTATTTATTGTCGAGACGGCGGCTAGTAGCTTTGTTGCCGAATTTGCCGAGGCTTCGTTTAAGTTTGGCGATAATATCTTTGTCGATTCCATCACTTTTACACTTATGGTTTCGATTGGAGTTGTCGCAGGGCTATTTCCTGCACTCTATATCACTAAGTTTACTCCTGCAATGGTACTCAAGGGTTCGTTTGGACGTAGCCGCCAAGGTCAGCGTATGCGTTCGGTATTAACAGCCTTTCAGTTTGTGGTTTCCATTGTGTTAATCATTGTCAGTCTGTTCATTACACTCCAAAACCGTTATATGCAGAGTGCAGACTATGGCTTTAATCGTGATAGGCTCATCTCTGTCAATGTTGGAAGTCAGATTGCCTCTAAACCAGCCGCATTTCTCTCGGAATTGCGCAAGAACCCTTCGATTGTTGATGTTGCCTATGGCGATGGCTCAATCCTTAACGTTGGTATGGGTTGGGGGCGTACACTTAATGGCGAGAGTGTTAACTTTCAATGTTTCCCAGTGTCGTGGAATTTTCCACAGTTTATGGGTATAGAGATGGTGGAGGGTCGCTCTTTTATCGAAGAGGACGCTTCGAAGATTGGCGGAACGATTATTTTTAACGAAACAGCTGCCAAACGCTTTGGGTTTAAGATTGGTGACTTTATTCAAGGACACTCAAATAAAGAACAGGCTGAAGTTGTTGGTATTGCAAAAGATTTCAACTTCACTTCACTTGCCAATGAGATTACGCCAATGGCGCTTTATGAGTTTGGCTCTGAGGGGTGGCGAGTGCCAAGCAATGCTTACGTCAGAATAACTCCAACGGCAGATTTGAGAGAGGTTTCCGACTATATCTCTACCGTTATGACCTCACTCAACGAGAATATTAAGCCCGAACACGTCAAAGTTCGTGCGTTCAACCAAACGGTTGAGAACCTATATGTTAAGGAGCAGAGAATATCGGAGATTATTACTCTCTTTTCGATTGTAGCGATACTTATTTCGCTCGTTGGGGTCTTTGGGTTGGTTGTTTTCGAAACACAGTACCGCAAAAAAGAGATTGCACTGCGTAAGATTCACGGCTCGACAGTTGAGCAGGTCTTGACGATGTTTAATCGCAAATTTATCCGCATTGTGGCTATTAGTTTTGTGATTGCTGTGCCGTTGGCGTGGTATTCGGTTAGTAGTTGGTTGGGTGGCTTTGCTTTTAGAGTGTCGATATATTGGTGGGTGTTTGCAGTTGCGTTGTTGTTGGTGCTATTGATTACCCTACTCACAGTAACAATACAGACTTACAGAGCCGCTACCGAGAACCCTATTAACTCTCTAAAATCGGAGTAGATAAAAAACAAAAAGCAAAAAAGTCAAAAGACAAAAAATCATCGAAAACGTGAAAGCGTCAGCTTTCAATCTAAGAGAGCTTTAGCTCTCGAAACCGCATCGTGTAGGGCGGCAAGGTTGAACTCGTCAAAAGTTTTTGGTTTTCCCTTTTTCCAAAAAGGGAAAGTAGAGAGGACGAGTAGAGCAATGGCACAAAATCCAAGTCGGGTCGGCAACGCCGAATCAGAAATTCCGCAGGAATTTCCCGACCCGACTTAAGAACCACTCCCAAAGCGCAATTGCGAAGCAATTGTAAGACCTTATAAGCGGAGGCGGGTCAAGTCCGCAATAACAAAAAAACATCACAAATCACTGATCACAAATCACAAAGAAAACAATGAAATACGCACATTTAAAGATGATAGTTCGAGGTTGGTTCAGAGGCGGACTCTCAACTATTATTTCGCTCCTAAGCCTCGCCATCGGACTTATCTGCTCAACAATTCTACTCATCTTTGCACTCACAGAGTTCCGTATGGCGGACTCGCTAACGACTGACCCTAATATCTATATGCTAGAAAGTAGCGATATATATGGTTCAAACCTAGACAGTTACAAATTGAGCATATACAAAAACAACGCTTACCGAATTACTGAACAATATCCTCAATTTGAAGATTTTGCTATCTTCTCAAATAGAGATGGACGACTACCGAGCCAAGAAAAAGTGGATTGGGCTGCCAAAACCCCAATAGCGGCAACAAGCAACTTTGCAAAGCTAATCAATATCCCAATGATTGAAGGCTCTATTGACGAAGTGCTAAACTCTGTCGATAAAGTTGCGCTTACTCGCTCCTATGCTACTGAACTCTACGGAACTGAAAACCCAATAGGCAAATCGTTTGAATGGATAACAGGTGAGAATAGCTGGATTAATGGCGTATCGCAGACCAAACACAATAGCTATACAGTGGCGGCTATTATAGATGATAGCAAAGATAGACTGCTTAATTTTAGCGCACTGTATCCGATGGATTCGAGCGAGCTGAATAGTCGAAATCAACTGGGACACTATTTTGCGGTTTACAAACTTAAAAAAGATGCCTCAATAGATGAACTAACTCAAAGCATTAATGCTGACTCAACATTGAACTACAATGATCTGAAATATCGATTTACAAAAACAAAAGATATATATTTTAGTGAGTCAAACGATAGTTTAAAAATTTTCAAATCTCGCAACAAAGATACTCTGCTTATCGGACTTACTATATCGTTTATAGTACTTCTTATTGCAGCATTTAACTACATAAATCTAACACTTGCTCGTGCGCCACGCCGATTGAAAAACTTGGCAGGACAGCGAATTATGGGAGCCTCGAAGTGGGGAGTTAGATGGCAAATAATGACCGACACAGCCCTCAACGTGGTAATGGGACTTGCTCTGGCTGCAATCTTTGCACAACCAGCCCTCGAAGCGTTTAATAGCTTTATTGGAGCCGATGTCAAGATGATAGATTTTGTGAACTTTAACAATGTTGGCTATATCCTGCTGATGCTTGGCGTATTGATTATATTTCCCTCTATTGTGCTTACCCTTAAACTCTCGTCCGGAAATCCGCTGCTTATATTCAAAAATCCACGAGGTGGGGGTGTACTTGCAATGCAGACACTAACCATCGCCCAACTTGTAATCTCGATTGTGCTTATCGCATTTAGCATTAACGCTACTCGTCAGATTGGGCATATTACTTCGGCAATCGAAGATGCAAACAAAATAATGTATATCGAGTTATCTGACTATGATGATCAAAATGAGTTAAATCAAGGATTTATTGATGCTATCAAGAGCTCTTCAACCACACTTGCTTCAACCCCAAATGGAGAGCTAAGACCGGGTGCATCGTATGCTGTTGACAACTTTAGTTTTATGCTGCACGGCAATATTGAACCAAACTATTTTGATTTCTACCGCATTCCAATCCTATCGGGTCGCACGTTTGATAGTGTAAAGAACGAAACGATGCCTAATGTTGTGGTCAACGAAGCATTTGTACGCAAGAGAGAGATAGAGGGCGATCCACTAGGGTATGAGTTTGTTTATAGCGGAGAGAGAAAATACCGAATTGTGGGCGTTTGTCGCGACTTTGCCTTTGACAAAGCAACGGTCGAGGTGTCACCTATGGTTTTTGCTATGCGAGATACTAAAAACAGACCTTGGGCCTATGCCGTTCGTTTTAGTGGCAGCGAAAAGGCGAAACGTGCTGAGATAGAGGAGTTATATCAGAAATATACACCTCAAAGTGGTGAACCGCTTAAAATAAGGACTATTGAGGATTACTATAAGAGAATCAACAATGAGAGCGTGAGGCTAAAGACTATTGTTGAATTTTTTACTTTGGTTAGCGTCTTTTTGACAGCATTTGGGTTGTTTGGGTTGGCGTGGTACACTGTAGAGAGGCGCAAAAAAGAGGTGGCAATTAGGCGTGTTTTTGGAGGTTCTACTCCACGACTTATTGCACTGCTCTGTCGCTCGTTTGCGGTGTGGGTTATTATAGCAATTGTTATTGCGTTGCCTATTGGTTATTGGTTGAGCGGTTATTGGTTGGAGGGGTTTGTCTATCGCATCGACAACTCGATTTGGACACTCGCTTTGACGGCACTAATTGCCGCAGCTCTAACGTTTGTAACCGTAATTTTCCAAACCTACCGAGCAGCTACGACCAACCCCGCCAGCGTAGTAAAATCAGAATAATTAAAGATCATTAATAACCTAGAGCTAATATGAAAAAACTACTGCTTGCGCTTCGCACTATCAAAAACTATCGCCTTTATAGTGTAGTAAACATTGTCGGGCTTTCGCTAAGTCTTGCCTGTGTGATAACTATCTCTCGCTACCTATACAGCGAACTGTCGCTAAATAGCTGTTATAATCAGAGTGATAAAATATTTGGCGATGTCGCTCTACGATGTACAGCAGCGTAGGCGTGAGATAGCACTTCGGCGAGTTAATGGTGCACAGGTGGGCGAGATTATTTCGATGTTACTTCGCAGATACTACATACTTATTGGAGTTGCATTTTTGATAGCAATACCTCTGTCCTACTATTTGATTGAGTGGTATATGGTAGATTTTTCGTGTAAAGGACCTCTTTCGTGGTGGATATTTGCGGTGGCTATGGTAATTACAACCTCGATTTCGCTTTTGACCTTAATTTTTCAGGTTTACCGAGCAGCCACTACTAACCCAGCAGTCGCGATGCAATCAGAGTAGGTAGATTGTCATTTCTGTATAAAAATTCGAACCGCACTCTCAATAATTCTTTCAGTTCAAAGTTTTTCTGCAATTACAATATCCTACCAACACACATTTTAAAACTTTTTT
>CAMTOL010000084.1 GCA_947074135.1 uncultured Rikenellaceae bacterium | reverse complement strand
TTTGTAATGAGCTTATTGCCAAAGAGAAACCGCAGTATGTAGGCGTTGAGTTTGATCCTAAGGGAAGTAATTTTCGTCATCAACTCTTCGAGGCATATAAGGCTAAGCGAGAGGCTACGCCAGAGGATATAATATTGGCTACGCCTATTATTAAACAGATTCTCGAAGCAATGCGTATTCCTGTGCTTGAGGTTGCTGGTTTCGAAGCTGATGATGTTATTGGAACGCTTTGTCGTAAGGCTGCCGCAACTGGTGAGTTTGTAACCTATATGGTTACTTCGGATAAGGATTATGGACAGTTGGTTTGTCCTCACTGTATGATGTATAAACCGGGAAAGAGTGGTAGTGGAGTAGAGATTTGGGGAGTTGAGGAGGTGTGTGCGAATTTTGGAATCACAGAACCTAAGCAAGTTATTGATATATTGGCGATTTGGGGCGATGCTTCGGATAATATACCAGGTGTGGCAGGTATTGGCGAGAAGGGTGCTACTAAGCTTGTGGCTGAGTTTGGCTCGGTTGAGGGGGTGATAGATAATCTGGATAAAATTACGGGAAAAACTCGCGAGAAAATTGAGAATTCGCTCTCAATGCTAAAACTCTCTAAAGAGTTGGCGACGATTAGATTGGATGTGCCACTGGAGTTCAATCCCGATGAGTTGGTAATAGAACCTGCTGATAACACGAAACTTAGAGAGATTTACAGAGAACACAATTTTCGCTACTTTTTGCAACGCCTAGACTCCGATGCTCTGCACTTCTCGGCTGTCGAAAATGGAGGTGAAGCTATGAAGGTAGAGGCTCAAAGCTACTCGGCACAGAAAAAAGCAGAGGCAACTCAAACGTCGCTCTTCGATGCGCCAGTGGCAGCAACTAACCATTCAAATAATATACAAACTCCACCAAGCGGAACCTCGGCTCAAAGCGAACAGTATAAAACAATCGAAAATGTAGAGCATAACTATATTGCTGTTCATAGCGATGAAGAGTTGGAAGAGTTGACTGAAAAGCTGTTGGAAGCTGAGATTTGGGCATTTGATACCGAAACGACTTCGATTGATCCGCTTCGTTGCGAGTTGGTTGGGTTGTCGTTTGCAGTCGAGGCTAATACTGCATATTGGTTGCCTACGCCATCGGCTCGTCGTGCTGAAATATTGGAGAAATTGAAGCCGATTTTTGAGAGTGAAAAGTGTAAAAAGATAGGTCAGAACATAAAGTACGATATGTTGGTGCTTTCGAATTATGGTGTTGAAGTGCGAGGATTTCTGCACGATACAATGATAGTGCACTATCTGCTCGATGCGGAGGGGCGTCACTCGATGGACTCGATGGCAAGGAACTTTTTAGGCTATTCGCCAATTCCCATTGAAAATCTTATTGGCAAGGGTACAAAGCAGCTCTCAATGGAGCAAGTACCAGCATCAATCATTAAAGATTACGCAGCCGAAGATGCAGATGTTACGCTGCAACTTTTCGAAACTTTGCAGCCAATGCTTGCCGAACAAAACTCTGAAGAGTTGTACGCTAAGATTGAAGAACCACTTATCTCGGTGCTTTGCGATATGGAACGAGTAGGGGTCAAGATAGACACTGAATTACTTGGAGAGGCTGCTAAAACGCTTAACGCAAAGATAGTGGAGATTGAAAATGAAATCTATACCCTTGCAGAGGATAAAACAATAAATATTAATTCGCCAAAACAACTCGGCGAACTGCTTTTCGAAAAGCTAAAGCTTAACGAGAAGGCCAAAAAGACTAAAACTGGACAGTATAAAACCGACGAAGAAACCCTAAACTCACTTCGAGGTAAGCATCCGATTGTAGAGCAGATTTTGGAGTATAGAGGCATAAAAAAACTGCTTTCGACCTATGTTGAGGCACTGCCACTGCTGATTAACCCCAAAACAGACAGAGTTCACACCTCGTTCAACCAAGCGGCTACGGCAACTGGTCGTTTAAGCTCGTCAAACCCAAATCTGCAAAACATTCCGATACGTGAGGAGATGGGACGTGAGATTCGTCGAGCTTTTGTTGCTGAGAATGCAGATTCAGTGATTATTGCAGCCGACTATTCGCAAATAGAACTTCGGATTATGGCGCATCTAAGCGAAGATCCTGCTTTGATTCAGGCCTTTGTCGATGACGAGGATATACATACAGCTACGGCTGCCAAGATTGCTGGAGTAACGCTCGATGAGGTTACAAAGGAGCAACGACGTAGAGCTAAGACAGCTAATTTTGGGATAATCTATGGTATTTCGACCTTTGGACTCTCGCAACGGCTCGATATACCAAGAAGCGAGGCAGGAGAGTTGATTGAAGGCTATTTTAGACTCTATGGAGGCGTGAAACAATATATGGAGAGAGTGAAAAACGAGGCTAAAGCGACAGGCTATGTAGAAACTATTTTTGGACGTAGACGATACCTTGCAGATATTAACTCATCAAACGCTACTGTGCGAGGATTGGCAGAGCGAAATGCTATTAATGCGCCTATTCAGGGTAGTGCTGCCGATATTATGAAGTTGGCAATGATAGCAGTGCACGCTGAAATAAAACGCCAAAACCTAACGGCTAAAGTGATACTGCAAATTCACGACGAAATTGTGATTGAAGCTCCAGTGTCAGAGGTTGAGGTGATAAAGTCTATTTTGGAGCAGCAAATGACAAACGTTATCGCTTTAAAAGTGCCACTCACAATTGACATAGGCGTTGGTAAAAACTGGTTAGAAGCTCACTAATTTTTTTTCATAATATAAATTCATATATTTGCGGTGAATTTATTAATCATTTAAACCTAATAAAATGAAAAACTTTAAATCAGCAGCTCTGTTTTTAGGGCTTTTTAGTGTGCTGTTCTTATTTAATTCTTGTAATACAAAATCAAGTCTTGATAATACCTATCCTTACGCGATTGGTCTAAAGTATACAGTTAAAGATGATGAAAGTGATTACGATAAGATTATGGCATATATTAGTACTAAAAAAGTTAATGACCTAATTGGTAAAGCGCTTAGTTATACAGCTAATAGCCAAAAAGAGGCAAATACAATTGCTATAAATAATTTCAATCAATTAGTATCTGACTTGAGTATTGAAGAGGTTGCGGCTTTGGGACTCAATCCAGAGTCAACCTTTGGCATTTATTTGTATCAAAACAAATATGATGCGATCACAGTAGGACCTGTTATTGCTAGTTGGGTTTATATACTTCCTCAATAATTTGTTGAAGATTATATAAGATATATTGGTGGCTTAGTGTAATTTGCGCTAAGCCACTTTTTTTTGTTAGTTTTTTGCTCGAAAACCCAAAAAAAATGCTAAATTTGTAGCTTAATTGTGGACTGATTTTGGAGTCCGCAAAACAGATGAAAAATTCATAAAAATTATGAGCGAACAAAACAAAGATTATTCAGCAAGTAGTATTCAGGTCTTAGAGGGTTTGGAGGCTGTGCGTAAACGCCCAGCTATGTACATTGGCGATACAGGCGAAAAAGGTTTGCATCACCTAGTCTATGAAGTGGTAGATAACTCTATCGACGAGGCGTTGGCAGGACACTGTACCCATATCGAAGTTTCGATTAACGAAGATAACTCAATAACGGTAACAGATAATGGTCGTGGTATCCCAACAGGTATGCACGAAAAAGAGGGTAAATCGGCTCTCGAAGTTGTGCTAACTGTACTTCACGCTGGTGGTAAATTTGATAAAGACTCTTACAAAGTATCGGGTGGTCTTCACGGTGTGGGTGTCTCGTGTGTCAATGCGTTGTCTATACATCTTGAAGCGATTGTCAAGAACGAGGGTACAATTAAACGTATGGCTTTTAGTCGTGGTATTCCTCAAACTGAACTCGAAGTAATTGGAGATACATCGGAGAGAGGTACAACTGTAACTTTCAAACCTGATAGTGAGATTTTTACTCAAACAACCATTTATAGCTACAATATTCTAGCCTCTCGACTTCGAGAACTTGCGTTTTTGAACAAAGGAATCAATATTTCGTTGACAGACAAACGTGATAGGGACGAAGAGAGCGGAGAGTTCCGTTCGGAGCAATTTTACTCAACCGATGGTCTAAAAGAGTTTGTCAAATACCTCGACTCAAACCGTGAAACTATAACTCCAGAACCTATCTATTTCGAAGGCGAAAAAGATGGTATTCCAGTTGAGGTGGCTATGCAGTACAACAACGAGTATAAAGAGAATGTTCATACATACGTGAACAACATCAATACGCACGAAGGTGGTACTCACTTGACAGGTTTTCGTCGTGGTTTGACCTCGACTCTTTCTAAATATGCTAAGGAGAGTGGAGCGTTGGATAAGTTGAAATTTGAGATTTCGAGCGACGACTTCCGTGAGGGTTTGACTGCAATTGTTTCGGTTAAGGTTGCAGAGCCTCAATTCGAGGGTCAAACTAAAACTAAACTTGGTAACCCTGAGATTCAAGCTCCTGTTTCACAGGCTGTTTCTCAAGCGTTGACCTATTTCCTTGAAGAAAATCCAGCCATTGCTAAAACAATAGTTCAAAAAGTGGTACTTGCAGCTACGGCTCGTCACGCGGCGAAAAAGGCTCGTGAGATGGTGCAACGCAAAACTGTTCTTAGTGGTTCGGGGCTTCCGGGTAAGTTGTCCGACTGTTCGAGCAGAGATAGGGAGAAGACAGAGCTTTACCTTGTCGAAGGGGACTCGGCAGGTGGTACGGCTAAACAGGGTCGTGACCGTGCTTTCCAAGCCATTCTTCCACTTCGTGGTAAGATTCTTAACGTTGAAAAGGCGATGGATCACCGTATTTTCGATAGCGATGAGATAAAAAATATATTTACTGCACTTGGTGTAACTATCGGTACAGAAGAGGATAGCAAAGCGTTGAACTTGACTAAATTGCGTTACAATAAAGTGATAATTATGACCGATGCCGATGTGGACGGTAGCCACATTGCGACTCTGATTATGACCTTCTTCTTCCGCTATATGACCGATTTGATTCACGGCGGTCACCTCTATATTGCAACTCCTCCGTTGTATCTTATCAAAAAGGGTAAGCAGGAGCGTTACTGTTGGAACGAGGCTGAACGCGAGGCAGCGGTTACTGATTTCGGTACTAAGGGTGTTCATATTCAACGCTACAAAGGTCTTGGTGAGATGAATGCAGAGCAGTTGTGGGATACTACGATGAATCCAGATAATCGTTTGGTTCGTCAGGTTACTATTGAGAATGCGGCATCGGCTGATAAGATATTCTCGATGTTGATGGGCGATGATGTTCCGCCACGTCGTGAGTTTATTGAGAGCAATGCCAAATACGCACGTATTGACGCCTAAGTTTTTTAGGGTAGAGATACACTATAAAAAAACATACCCGAACCGCTATTGCAGCAGTTCGGGTATTGTTTTACTAAACTTAAACCTAAAATCCTAAAAAACCCTAATTTTTCTCTTTGACAAAGACAACCGATGCTGCTCCAGCAATTAGCGCTGCACCTCCGAAAATAACCATTGACGATGCACTTCCGTCAAATAGTTTGCTAACCATCAATCCACCAATGAGTCCGCAAATTACTTGAGGAATGGTAATGGTGAAGTTAAAGATGCCCATATAAACACCCATACGGTCATTCGGAATCGATTTGCTCAATATAGTGTAAGGCATTGCAAGAATTGCAGCCCACGCTATGCCAATACCTAACATCGGAATGAAGAGCATATACTGGTTGTTAAAAAGCGTCAAAGTCATATATCCAACACCACCGCAAATCAGCGCAATGGCATAGACCCACTTGTTGCCAATCTTGTTTGCTAGGGCAGTAATAACCAGTGCAAAAAGAGCCGAAAATACACTATAAACTGCAAATAGAATACCTATCCAGTCGGCAGCCTCGCTGTAAGCAGCACTCATAGGATCGGTAGTGCCCCAAACGCTAGAAGCTACGGCAGGAGTAGTGTATGTCCATAGAATAAATAGTGCAAACCAACTGAAAAACTGTACAATACCTAGTTGAAGCATAACCTTAGGAATGCCTGTCAATAACTCCTTTAATTTTGGTTTTGCAACTGTTTTAGAGTCAGTTGAGTTGAGGTTATTGTATTTGTTATGTAGTTCTGGTGGATACTCTTTTATTTTAAAAGTTGTGACAAGCACTGTAGCTATCAATATACCACCACCTATATAGTAGCTCCAAGCAACCGACTGAGGAACCATTGCTCCCTCGGTAGATGAGTTCGAGAAACCAAACCAATTAACCAAAACAAACGGAAGAACTGAACCAATTACAGCTCCAGCGTTAATCAAAAAAGTTTGAATGGCGTATCCTTTGGTTCTTTGGTTGTCGTTCACCATATCTGCAACTAACGCCCTAAAGGGTTGCATTGTAACGTTAAATGCCATATCCATAAAAAGCAGCATAATGGCTGCAAATAGCAGTGCAGGCATTATATGGGTAAATACTTCGGCGTTAGGCATCAAAAACAGAGCCGCTGCTGCCAGTATAGAACCACCCAGTATAAACGGAATGCGACGCCCAAAACGAGTCCAAGTCCTATCGGAGAATAGCCCAATGATTGGTTGTACCACAAGTCCTGCCAATGGAGCGGCTAACCAAAAATAGCTGAGCTCGTGAACATCCGCCCCAAGCGACTGGAGAATACGACTAGTATTGGCATTTTGGAGTGAGTAGCCAATCTGTACACCTAGAAAACCAAAACTGATGTTCCAGATTTGCCAAAAACGAAGATTCGGTTTATTCATTACTAAAAAATTTCAATATCATTAACTTATCTATTCACAAGTTAATCAAACAATGTTATCCATTATTACATATATGGATAGATGGTTGATTGAGCTAGATGAAACGCAATATTTTGGGGATGAACTTTTTTTTTGTATTAGTTAATAGTAAATTCTTTTCCGCCAATCCATCACCATTATTCATTTACTATCAACAATTTTAGAGCAACTGTTGAGTTAATAATTTGTTAATGGTAAGGGATATTGTTATATTTGTTAAAACGTTTGAACTAATTAAACTAAATCAATGAAACTAAAAAAACTATCTCTATTGCCTCGTGTGGTAATTGCAATTGCTCTAGGTGTAGTCTGCGGGCTCTTTTTTCCAGATTGGGCAGTGAGAATTTTTGTGACCATAAACGCACTTTTTAGCAATTTTTTAGGATTTATTATTCCGTTACTAATTGTCGGATTGGTTGCGCCTGGGATTGCTGACCTTGGGCGAAGTGCAGGTAAATTATTAGCTCTCACCGCACTCCTGGCTTACGGGTTTACGCTCTTCTCCGGTTTCTTTACCTATTTTTCTTGTGATTGGTTACTCCACCGAATGATTGACACCAGTAGTGCTATTTCTTTGGCAAACGAGGGAGCAAAAAATCTAACCCCATATTTTACAGTCGATATTCCGCCACTAATGAGCGTTATGACAGCACTTATCTCGGCATTTACCATTGGCTTAGGAATGAGTCTAATAAAGGGTAAAGCGACGAAAAATCTTATGGACGAGTTTCGTGATATCATTACCATTGTAATCAATAAGGTAATCATTCCTTTGCTTCCGTTATATATTTTTGGCATCTTCCTTTCGATGGCAGTTTCGGGAGAGGTAGCTGGTGTGATGGGTGTATTTGTAAAGATTATAGTACTTATCTTTGCGATGACTGTCATTCTGTTGTTGGTTCAGTTTGTAACTGCTGGTCTGATTAGTGGCAAGAATCCAATTAAAGCGCTTATTACTATGCTCCCTGCCTATATGACTGCGCTTGGTACACAAAGTTCTGCTGCGACAATTCCTGTGACTATGGCTCAAACCATTAAGAATGGGGTTCGCGAAGATATTGCGGGTTTTACAGTGCCTCTCTGTGCGACTATTCACCTTTCTGGTTCGACTATGAAGATTGTAGCCTGTTCGATGGCCATTATGTTGCTTCACGGTATGGATTATAGTTTTGAACAGTATGCAGGCTTTATTATGATGCTTGGGGTGACGATGGTTGCAGCTCCCGGAGTGCCTGGAGGTGCTATTATGGCAGCTCTTGGACTATTGGCTTCGATGCTTCACTTCGACGAGAATGCTCAAGCTCTGATGATTGCTCTCTATATTGCGATGGATAGCTTCGGAACGGCTTGTAATGTTACTGGTGACGGCGCAATTTCATTAATTATTGATAAAATTAAACGTAAAAGAGATGCAAAACAGCTCGGTTAGTAGCAGCAATATTGCGTGGGTAGATTGGATAAGGGTTATTGCCTGTTTTTTAGTAGTACTTGCCCACTGCTGCGACCCTTTTGTGGCTAATTTCGATAACAACTACTCTGAGTTTTTCTCAGGTGCTTTGATAGGTTCGTTGGTTCGACCCTGTGTGCCGCTCTTTGTTATGATTTCGGGAGTGTTGCTACTGCCCGTAAATCAAGATATGGGTACGTTCTATCGTCGTCGACTCTCAAGAGTTGTTGTTCCTCTTGTTATTTGGTCGTTGTTGCTTCCAGTGCTTTATTATCTTTACTTTACGATTGGTGGCGTTGAGTCAGCTAATCCAAATATCGACTTGGCGGAGCATACACTCGAAGGAACGCTGCCTAAACTTTGGACGTGGGTAATTAACTTTAATTATACAACAGTTCCGCTTTGGTATCTCTATATGTTGGTTGGACTATACCTCTTTATGCCAATAATTTCGGGGTGGTTAAAGACGGCTGCTAGAAAGGAGAGTAAGATATTTTTGTGG
>CAMTOL010000083.1 GCA_947074135.1 uncultured Rikenellaceae bacterium | reverse complement strand
CCACCAGGGCGTAACCCCGTCCCGTGCCTGAGGCACTGCCGAGAAATAACGGACACCTGAAGTTGGAGGTTTACGGAGAATCCAAAGGCGTGGTCGGGAAGTACCAATGGTGCTGTTAAGTCAGAGTGTATATTAGTTGATATTAAGAGCGAGGAAGACTTCGAAAAATATAGAGGTAAACTCGAAGGAAAAATCGTATTGCTGCCGTCGAACGAGAACTATGAAATTGATTTCGAGCCACTTGCAACAAGACTCACTGATGAACAACTCGAAGAAATAGCTAAAGATCCTCGCCCCTCACAACGACGCAGAAGTTCATATAACGTTGATTACAGAACTGTGATGGCGATGCAACGAAAAATTAACCAAATGATTCAACACGAGAAACCACTAGCTATTATTGGCGGTGGAGGCTCGTTCAATGTGCCAGCCTCTCGCTCGGTTCAATACAAGAGTGGCGACCCAGAACCATTGCCCGAGATTATATTGCCAATTGAAAACCACGCTAGAATGGTGCGTCTTCTCGCTAAAGGTGTGAAGGTTGAAATGGAACTTGATGTAAAGAATAGCTTCTCACAGATCAAACAAATCAACAATGTGGTGGCTGAAATACCAGGTAGTGACCCTAAACTCAAATCGGAAGTAGTGTTGTTGGGCGCTCATCTCGACTCTTGGCACGGAGGTACAGGGGCTGCCGATAATGCTTCGGGTTGTGCGGTAATGATTGAAGCTATGCGCATTATTAAAGCTTTGGGAATAACTCCCAAACGCACTATTAGAATTGCGCTGTGGGGTGGCGAAGAGCAAGGAATGTATGGCTCTCGTGGTTACGCGACAACTAAACTCTTTGACTCTAAAGCTGGCAAAAAACTTGATGGTTACGATAAATTTGCACTCTATCTAAATATGGATAATGGGTCAGGACGCTTCAGAGGTATATACCTAGAGGAGAACGACCTAGCTGTTCCATTTATGGAGTGTTGGAAAAAACCGTTCGAGTCACTTGGATTTAACACCATTACCCTTCGTCGTACTGGAGGTACTGACCATACAACATTCAGTCGGTTAGGACTTCCTGCATATCAATTTATTCAAGATGATTTGGAGTATGAAAGAACATATCATACAAATATGGACACTTATGAACGCTTGTCATTCGCTGATTTGAAGGTAAATGCGGCTATTGTTGCCTGGTTGGCGCTTAATGCTGCCCAGGATAGCGATAGAATTCCTGTTAAACCAGGTTTTCCAGAAAATCTCAACAAGTAGCCCTAAGATAGATAAAAACCAAATTCAAAATTTGGTAATTTGTATAATTGTTGCTAACTTTGGCGGAGTATAAACTGTGTGTTAACTTTATTTTATTGATATACTAATATGGATTACCAACAAAACGACGATTACGGTTACGAACAACCACAATCTAACAGTAACTCTACTGCGAATGGACTCAAAATCGCAATTATTATTCTTCTTGTGATCTTGGCTGCTGTTTCATTCCTCTATTGGCAAAGTGTGCGCCGTGATGCTGAGGAAATTGATGCAATGAAAGGCGATATGGAGCGAATTACTGTTGAGTATCAAGAACTACGTTCTGATATGGATACTTTGCACTTTGCTAACGATACACTTCGTGCAAGTCTTGATGTGCAACGCCATATTGCAGACTCTTTGATGGATAGAATGAAGCGCGAACGCAATGTTTCATACCAAAAAATTAAAGCCTATGAGAAAGAGTTGGGAACTCTGCGTACAACTATGCAAGGTTTTATCAAAACTATTGACTCGCTCAACCAACTTAATAAAAAACTAACTGGCGAAAATTTAGCGTATCGTCGCGAAATATCGACGCTTCGTACCTCGACAGAAGCTGCTAAGGAAACTGCTGCTGAGCTTAATACTAAACTTAAACGTGGTGCGGTGATTCGTGCTCGTGATATTACACTTCGTGCTACCAATAAAAATGGTAAAGATGTGACCAGAGCTCGTACTGCAACTCAACTTGTGACAACATTTGTGTTGGCTGCAAACGAACTTGCTAACCCTGGCGAAAGAGTGGTATATGTACGTATTATCTCGCCTGATGGATATGACTTGGCTGACAGCCAAAGCTCTACATTTGAGTATGAAGGTAGCAAAATCCCTTACTCTGCATCTCGTCAGGTTGACTACCAAGGCGAAGACTTAGCTGTATCGGTATTCTACCAAGGAAGCGGAATGACAGCTGGTCAATATACTGTCCACGTATATATGGACGGACATATGGTTGGTTCGAATGTTATTATTCTTAAGTAATGAACAAGTAAGACTCCAATAGAGAGTTAGAGATATTTATTCTAAAAATACTCTGCAAAAAATTTGCAGAGTATTTTTTTGTGTGTTATTTTTACCCCCCAATTATAATGAAAATCAAAAATAATAACCTAATTATGAGAATAATTGAGAGAGTTGATCAGTTACAAGAGTGTTTAGCTCAATATAATAACGTTGGATTTGTGCCAACTATGGGAGCACTCCATAATGGGCACTTGGAACTTGCTAAACAAGCTCGAAAAGAGTGTGAAATAGTTGTTGTTTCGGTTTTTGTGAACCCAACTCAATTTAATGACAAACGTGATCTAGAACGTTATCCACGCACACTTGATGCTGATGCGAAACTGCTCGAAAGTGTGGGGGTTGATTTCGTTTTTGCGCCAACGGTCGAACAGATTTATCCTGATGAACAAAAGTATGTTATTGAAGATGAGAGTATATTGCCATTGACTGCAGTTATGGAGGGCGCTCATCGTCCAGGTCACTTCGATGGCGTTGTGCAGGTTGTTGGGCGTTTGTTCGATATAGTTAATCCACATAAAGCCTATTTTGGACTTAAGGATTATCAACAGCTTGCAATCATTAGAAAAATGGTTGAGGTGCAAAATCGTTCGGTTGAGATAGTTCCTTGTGATATTGTTAGAGCTGAAGATGGTTTGGCATTAAGCTCGAGGAATTCGCTCCTGACTCTCCAACAACGTGCTGTTGCTCCGCTGATTTACAGAGAATTAATTCAGATTAGAGAGAAGATCGATGCAGGAAATCACGATTATAGCAAACTTGTTCGTGATGCTATTTTGCAAATTAATAAAAATGAGTACCTTTGTGTCCAATATATTGAGGTGGTTGATGCGGTTTCGTTGCAGGAACCTGCAGAAAACAAAACAGTTAGGGTGTGTGCAGCAGTAATGTGTGGGGATGTTAGACTAATTGACAATGTATAATAAAGCAGTTTGCAAATACGTTATAATTATCCTAAGTTACTCGTTTTAGGGGTGCTTTAGATGAAAAATGAGCGCAAAAAGATGTTAATCGAAAGACTTAAATCTAAAATTCACAGAGCGACGGTTACCGAAGCTAATTTACAGTATGTTGGTAGTGTGACTATCGACGAAAACTTGATGGATGCTGCTGGTATCATTGAGGGCGAAAAGGTTGCTATTGTCAACAATAACAACGGAGCTAGATTCGAAACGTATGTTATTACGGGTGAGCGTGGTAGTGGTTGTATTTGTGTTAATGGCGCGGCGGCTCGTCTGGTGAGTGTTGGCGATATTGTTATTATTATTTCGTATGGGTTGATGGACTTTGAAGAGGCTAAAACTTTTGAACCTAAGGTTGTTTTTCCTCACTCGCCATCAAACCAAATCTGATTCTCTAATGATAAAATAGTTAAATATTAATGGTTAATGGTTGTTTTTGACTATTAACCATTTATTATTAATCACTGCTCTTGAAATGCTCTATTTAATCCCAACTCCAATTAGTGAAAGTAACTCTACTAGCGACGAAATCCGTGCAGCTATCAAAGAGTGTGACTATTTTGTGGTCGAGAATGTGAGAACTGCACGTCGTTTTATTGCCTCGCTTAAGTTGGGCGTCGTTATCGATGAGTTGGAGTTTGTCGAACTATCGGAGCATACTGACTCTAGTGAGATATCACAAATCTTAGAACCAATTGTCAAGGGCAGGAAAACTGCTTTGATGAGTGAAGCAGGACTACCTTGTGTTGCTGACCCTGGTTCGTTGCTCGTAGCGGCTGCTCATAGTGCAGGGGTTAGGGTAGTGCCTTTTATTGGGGCTAGTTCGATTATGTTGGCTCTTATGGCCTCAGGCGCATCGGGACAGAGCTTTGCTTTTAACGGTTATTTGGCAGTTAAGAGTGACCAACGTGTTAAAGAGATTCGTGGTTTCGAACAGAGGGCTGTAAAAGAGGCTCAAACTCAGATTTTCATCGAAACACCATACAGAAATCTTTCGCTTTTTGCAGATTTTCTATCAACTCTGCATCCTCAAACTATGCTTACCATCGCTTGTGACCTTACTGCGAAGAGTGAGTATATTGCAACGCAAAGAGTTGAACAGTGGCGTAAATCGAAGAAGCCTGATATCAATAAGCGTCCAGCAATCTTTATCGTTTGGTGTAAATCTTAATGTTTATTTACTCAACTAATCTTGCTCATCTGATGTAGATTCCAATATCTTCAGAGCTGGTTGATTGTAACCTACAAAACGATTAAAAATGAGTGGGGTCTGACTATCCTTATTCTCTTTGCTTTTATCCTTGACTTGTACCTCCCTATCTTCGTGTGGAGTGCCAAAATAGAGGTCATTGCATTCGCTAGGCAGCGCAGCAGCGAGTAGGTTGGAAGCTGTGACTCCTTTTCGACTGCCTTCGTTCGAAATTCCTAGATATAACTCCTGCTTTGGGCGAGTGAGAGCAACATAAAGCATATTGATATTATCGACAATAGACGAAACTCCCTCGCTAAAGTAGTCACTCCAATATACCGAATTTGCCAATGCCTTAGTGTAGGTCAATGGTATCTTGTGAAGTCGGTCATAAATTTTGTTATCGCTCTCTCCCCAAATTGTGGTTCGACGATCGGGAAGTAGAGCCCACGATGTAAAGGGTACAATAACAGCCTCAAACTCCAATCCCTTTGATTTGTGAATAGTCATAACTCTCACAGCGCTATCGTTGTCGGAGAGTGGAACCGAATTATTGCAAAGCGAATCGTTCCACGACTCAATAAAACCAGCAATATCGTGCCCGTTTCGCTTTGTGTAACCGTAAATCGTATTATAGAGTGCCTGAGTGAAATATACCTCTCGCTCCGATAACTCGAAGTAGCTTATAATTAGCTCCATCGCCTCCAAAATACTCCTAAATCGTAGAGATGCTATAAACTCCAATTGAGAGTCGTTTAAAGCCTCATTAAGCTCTCGGTTTAGGTATTTATTGATCTGGGCAACTGTGATTGGATCTGTTCCATTGCGAAGACTTAGAGTTAGAATTGAAATCACAAAATTTACTGTAGCTGAATTGCCTAAACGCAAAACCTCATCGCTAATAAACTCTATATTATTCTCAATCAGCGACTCTATAACCATAGCCCCATACCTGCGATTCTCGACTAGTATAGCAATTTTAGAGGCGCTATATCTAGTTTTTAGCTCACTAACTCTACTTACAATCCACTCCAAAAGTTCGTCACCCTCTTCGAAGCACCACTCTACATACCCGCCATTGCCTCCAATACGATGTGGAGCTATATCCTGCTGCATATCACTATAGGCCGATGGCAAAATATTGCTCAAATATTCACTCAACTCGCTATGCTCCTCGTCTTTTATTAATTTCTCGTTCAGGTATTTATCAATAACGTTGCATCCACTCTCAATAACCGATTTGATTACTCGGTTGTTAAATTCAACTATTTTGGGTTCGCTGCGCCACGAGGTAGTAAGTGCTCTCGAATGCTCCTCGACCATACTACCAAGCTGATGTTCAGCAACGCCTCCAATCAACCGCCAGTCGCCTCCACGAAAACGATAGATAGCCTGTTTGATGTCGCCAATAAGCATCACACAACGCTGTTCGCACTTAGATGCCGCCTCTTCGATAAGCGGAAAGAAACCATCCCACTGTCCAAGAGAAGTATCCTGAAACTCATCAATAAAAATGGTGGAGTAGCGACTACCCAATCGCTCAAAAATAAATGGAACTTCGCTGCTCGAGGTCACAGAGCGAATAAGGGTGGTGGTCGAACCTAAAGATAGTTCGGAACGAAGCGAAAGAATTGCAAAAAATTCGTGGCACAACTGCTGTAAAAGCGTATACTTCGAGAAATTAGCAGCTATTGACTCAAAACTAGAGCGGAGCTCCAACGAGTTGTCATACAATTCACGAATTTCGATTGTTAACCTTAACAAATCAGGCAGAATACGTTTTAACTCCTCGTTATTTGTGTCGTTTAAGTATTTTTTAGGGTCGTCCTCCAGTTTAACCTCGCCAAAGCGTTTGCCATATTCCGCAATCGCTCCGCTACCTTTAATCTTAAAGAAATATGAGGCAAATGAACTCCCCTTATATTTAAAATCATTGAGTTCCATCCCGTTGTTTACAATCAAATCACACGCTTCGTTGCACTTCTGGGTGAACTCCTTTATTGTTGAGTTGTATTTCGTTTCTAGCTCCGTAAATGCAGCTTCGGCTGCCTTAATATCCTCCTCGTTAAAGCTGTCGAAACCCTGCTCGACAGATGATTTAAGTAGCGAAAAGAGGGTGCGGTGCAGGTTAATGCTCCTTCCACTCTCAACACTCTGTTCAATGATGCGATTTAATCGTTTAGCAATATCACTCTCTGTGTAGCTTCGCTCTATAATCCTATCTATTGCCTCTGTAATTGTGCTGTTTGTGTCGATTACAACTTCATAATCGAGCTGCAAACCAAGCTCCCTGAAAAAATTGCGAACAATACGTTGGAAAAATTTATCGATAGTTGAAACCGAAAACGATGAGTAGTCACGAAGTATCTCGCTCAAAACTGTTGTCGAACGCTGCATTACCTCCTCGGTTGAGTAGCCAGTTAGCTCTATAACAGTGTCCATAAAACCCTCGGCGTTGTTCTGGCTTAATTTATGAAGCTGACTAACGATGCGCTCTTTCATCTCGGCAGTAGCCTTATTGGTAAAGGTTACGGCAAGAATTGAACGAAATGCAGTAGGACTTTTTAATGCCGATGCAATATATTCAGCAGCAAGCAGGTAGGTTTTGCCCGAACCTGCAGACGCACGTACTATTTCGACATTTTTCAATTATTTTGGTGATTACTTAATCATTGAGAAATAACTTTGATAACTACTTTCTTGACGCTACCATTGCCTATAAGCGGAGCATGAGCATCGCAAGGTTCGAAAATTGCAAACTCGCCTGGTGTCAACTCCAAATAATTCTTTGATTTATCCTCGAAAAACAGAATATCTTTTTCGGTGTCAATCTCTCCAATCGGCTGTGTGCAGTTGCTTCGTGATGCAATGCCGAAACCCTCTGAACCGCAAATAACACTCTGAATGTCAATGTAATTATCGTGAACCTCAAGCTTTGCATCACTGCTGTTCTTTAGTTCGCTGCTGTAAATGATAGCATAACACTTCTTGCCATCAATCTCGAAAGTACCCTCCTCAGAGTCTGGTTTCAAAGATGAAATAAAACCAAATGCCTTCTCATAGTACTTGTTGAGGCTGATATATTTCTGAGCGTTGTCAAGTGTATCGTAAATCATTATTGTATAGTTGTTTTAAAGATTATCTGAAAAATGAAAAATGAACGCTGCCATAGCGTTTGAGCTGCCAAAAACGAGAGTGTTCGCTAAAATCATACTCCGATGAATGCTCGAATACAAAAATACCATCACTTTTTAATAACTCCTTCTCAAGTACCAAATCGACAACCGAACGAAGTTCTGGCATATCGTAAGGCGGATCAGCAAAAATAATGTCAAACCGCTCTGTAAATGAACTCTTGAGAAAGGTAAAAACATTGCTTCTCACACTCTCAATTGTACTTAAACCAAGAGTTTTGGCAGTCGAGGCTATAAAACGTTGGTGTGCGCTGTTGCCCTCAATGCTAAGAACTCGACTAGCCCCTCGGCTTGCAGCCTCGTAACTAATTGAGCCAGTGCCCGAAAATAAATCTAGCATTGTAATGTCCTCGAAATCAAAAAGATTGGTCAGAGAGTTGAAAAGATTCTCCTTTGCAAAATCTGTCGTTGGGCGCGCCTTGAACGATGCTGGAGGCGATATTAGACGTCCTCTATGTGTTCCTGCTACAATTCGCATAGTTGTTGGGTAATCGAAATTGTGTTGTTAATCTACTCCTGTATTGAGATAATGTTTTTGTAGTATCTATTTAGCAGCATTCTTGTATGGCTGTCAATGCCATTGCCTAAATATATGGTGCGTTTCATCAAGGAGTCGCTATTGGAGAAACGACGAATGTAGAAAAGGGTATCTTCGGCTGTCAAACACTCAATCGAATACGCTAACTCTAATCCATAATCTCCCCAAATCACAATGTGAAGTGTCGAAACATTATCTCTGTCAATAATAATCGAATTTTGTGACTCTCCACTCTTATTGATTAGTTCGATTAGCGAATGAGTGTGTTCGCAGATAGGCATTCTTAATTGTATGTAGTTGTAAAGCTCTTTGTCGACAGCCCATAGAGCTACATATTCGCCTCTGACCGCAAAAATAGCACTCTGAGTTGCAGGATTGAGCAATGCGGCATCTTTTAAATAATTTTCGGTGTAACGATGATCGAAAATCTCGAAAGGAATGATCAAAACCGAAGGTACACTCCATTCGACCTCCGAATTTAGTCCGTAATAAACCGAAAGTACTTGGTCTAAATCGTAGATCGATAATTCACCACTGCTCTGCACCGTGGCAGACTCTATGTTAAAAGAAAAGCCACCCAGAGTAATCTGAATGGATAGTTCTTTA
>CAMTOL010000082.1 GCA_947074135.1 uncultured Rikenellaceae bacterium | reverse complement strand
GACAACTCATAGCTGCAAATTCTTGCAGAAGCGCAACTCCTTTATGCCCTCCAATAAAACTTTTGTCCGAAAATATCATTGACATTCCAACCAAGTGTCCACCAGCTGAAAAACCCATAACCCCAATTTTATCTGGGTCAACATTTAGCGCTTTTGCATTGCTACGAACTTTGTAAATCGCTTTTTGCATATCCTCTATCATCATCGGGTGACGATTAGGATATACTCTATACGTTAGCACAACTGCCGAAAATCCATTTGCATTTAGCCACTTCGCAACCTCCTTACCCTCTACGTTTTTAGCCATCCAAAAGTAGCCTCCACCCGGACATACAACAACTAGCGGATTATCTGTTTTCTGATTATCTAGGAGGTAATACTCTAAATTATTCTCTCGTTTTTTAGCTGTTGCGAATAGCGAAAGAAACACAAACAGCGCACTTAAAATCTTATTATTATTTCTTATCATACTCGCTTAATAAAATGCATAGCACAATGTAAAAATTATTTTTTATTTCTACAAAATTTAATAATTCCTAAAATAAACTAAGAATTATGAATTAATCTCTAATTGCAGGTCTTCAATTTGGTGGTAAACAGGTTGAGTACCATTAAAAGTCACTCTATAAAACTGACTATCGTAGAACGACAGTTTTGAGTTGGTAGATGGCGCACACTCCACGTACTCTACTCTACTCTTATCGAGCGAAAAAGCCTCACAAATTTGATTGCATAGGCTAAAGGCAACTGTCGTAACACTCGAACCGGGGTTATCTTGATAGAGTTCTGTAACAATAACATAGGTTTTGCTCGCCGTTTCTACAATCCGAAGTCCGCACTTCGATAGCAAGTCCCACTCTCCTCGATACTCAAAAATTTGGTCAAAATATTTCTCTGATACTTTCATTACTTTGTTTGCTTATCTAATTACGTCGTTACCAAATGATTTATTGATTAGCTTGCGGTTGCGAGGCACATACGTTCCTTCGTTCATCTCTCTGAGTACTACATTTGTAAGCAGGTTGAACATTTTTTGCTCCTGCGACTCATCTTTATAGAACGTGTCCCAAGCATAGTTATAAAGCTCTTGGAGGCGCTCAGCTGTCATATGTTTAGGCGTATAGACCACCTTGCCAGCATTGTAATGGTTCCAATCGTGATCAAAAATTCGTCCTGCACGGAGCAAATCGTCATAAACTTTTGTATGAGGGAATGGGGTTAACACTGTGAACTCCGCCAAATCCAAATCAATCTCTAACAAGAAGTCGATGAGTCGTTTAATATCGTCTTCAGTCTGGTTATCAAGCCCTAGCAGAATAGTTCCTTCAACACCAATTCCGTAGTCGTGATAGCGTTTAATACGCTCTTTGATATAGTCCGACGTGTCGAAAACTGCTTGATAGACATACCACGCACCAGCTTGAGCAGCCAAATCCAACACTTTAGGGTCGTCCTCAATAGTGTGGCTAATCCACTTCTTCTTCAGCGGTATCATCTCGCGGAACAGATCCATCTCCCACTGTTTGTTTTGCGCTAGCGAGTTATCGACAATAAATAGTCGGTTGTTGTCAATGGTCATCAACTCCTCGATTGAGCGGTCAATAGGGCGAGGTCTGAACTTACGACCACCTAGATAGGACACTGCACAAGGATAGCAGCTAAATTGACAACCACGCGAGGCGTGGAAAAGGTCAACCATCTGCACTCCTTTGTGATTATATAACTCTCGTTTGTACAAATCACGACGAGCAGGACCAACCAAATTAATATCTGGCAGCTGGTTCATATAGTTATAAATCGGTTTGAGTTTTCCTGCCTTAAAGTCTGCGAAAACCTCCTCCATACGACCCTCACACTCTCCCAAAAATACAGAGTCGCCATACTGAGTCGTCTCTTCGGCGTGGAGCATAGTCGAGATACCTCCAAACATTACTTTCTTGCCACGTTTACGGAACTCTGTCGCAATCTCCCAGCCTCGTTTAACTTGAGTTGAGAGCATCATCGAAATGCCTACAAATTCAGCATCTGTGTCAAAGTTAATATCTTCGACATTTTCGTCTGTAAATCTAGGTTCGACCCAATCTGGTAGTGCGGCAGCCATAACGACTGGTCCATGTGGCGGAAGAGTGAAGGTTGTTTGCCCTTCTAGCTTATTCCATCTAGGATAGATGATATCAAATTTCATAGCCTCTAAATATTTTATTTGTTGTTGATTTCTCTTATTATGTTGTTTACGCCCAGGTATTCGGCACAAGTGATTATTGCACTAATGGTCACTCCCAACACTCCGTGCGCATTGATATTCTGTCCCGTCAGGAACAAGTTTGGCACCTTAGTTCGTTGCGACACAAGAGTTTGAAGCGGGAAATTCTTATCTCTCAACACCCCGTACAACGATCCCTCTTTTGTATATGTATAATCTCTATAGGTCAACGGCGTTGATGTAGAGTAACTCTTAATGTTTGCTCTAATTCCAGGAAAATCTCTTTCCAACATTTCGAGCAGTTTTTCGGCCTTTTGACGTTTAAACTCCTTATACTCCTCGCCACGCTTCTCGACTTTGGTATCGCTCCACTGCTCCACATCTTCGTACTTCATATAAGCGATTATAAGTCCTCCTACAGCAAACTCCCCACCACCTTGCGGCACCTGATGCATATATAAGTAGCTCTTAGGCCAGTTCTCTGCCCCGCAATCCCAACTCTGCCACACATCATCATTATCGTAGTAGTAGAAATTGCGATTCATATATTTTACACTATTCTCCTTAAAATTTATATAAACCGTAAAGTTCGAGATTGTATTTTCGAGCGACGTTACCCTATCTCTATACGCCTTACGAATCATCGATGTTTCTAGCAACGACATCGTATGGCTTGGATGCGCACTCGATATAAAGCTCTTAGCTTCAATTACTTCACCATTCTTTAGTTCCACAGACGTAGCTTTCTCAGAGTTGCAATTAATCTTCACAACTTCGGCATTGCGAATAATCTCGCCACCCATCTTTCTAATAGAGTTAGCCAACGAGTGAGTTACACTATCGCCTCCGCCAACAACTCGATACGAGTTTTGAATATATGAGCTATTGATTAGTGAATGGACATAGAGTGGTGTTTTGTTCTTAACCCCAGCATATAGAGGCAGGTTGCCGGTCAACACACTTTGGAGCATTTTATCATCGGTCAACGACTCCATATACTCATTGACACTAGTCTTTACATAGTCTGTTTCAATCATCTTATAACCATCTATTTCAGTTAGGCTATAAAGTGGCGATTCGCTAGAAATCTGCTTAATTTTTTCGATGTAACTCTCTATCGCTCGTCGCTCAGCTGGAAATTGACGACTAAGCTCCTCAACAAAGTTATCATATCCCATAGCGTAGTGAAACTCTCTATCCTTGAACCGAAAAACATCGTATGCCTCCTCGTCCAACTTTTGGAGTTTTATATCAGGCAGCACATCTAGATAGTTCCAGAACTTGTACATAGTCTGTCCCTGCTCTATGCTTCCAACATAGTGCATACCGGTATCGAAAAGCACCCCTCCTCGGTAGAATGACTGAAGACACCCCCCGATTCGAGTATTTTTTTCGACAATAAGAACCTTGTAGCCGTGTTTTGCGAGGATATAACCACAGGTTAATCCCCCAATTCCGCTACCAATTATCACTATATCGTACCGTTGTGACATTCTATCTCTTTCTTGTATTAATCTATTATTACTCTAATCAGCTTGCCATCGTCGCTTTTTGCAAAAAGGGGAAGTAAAGCTTCAACAGTTCAGTTGCTAATTAGCATATTATTGTTTGTTCTACACTCACTTCTATATCTTCGCTATCGACATAATGTAGGTTTGGTGGCACATCACGACAGAGCGAAGCTAGCAGTAGCTTATCGCTGTCTGTAGTTGTGGCGTAAACCTGCAACTCTGGATTTATTAGCGAAGCGAGTAGCGGCAACACTCCTACGCCGCACTCTTTGATAAGTATCACTCCTCTTTTTGGTAGTGTTTCGATAATATCTCTCGATCTCTTATCTCTAAGCACCCGTTCGACTTCACGTTCGACAGCTGCACCTTTATAGAGGTAGTTATTTACAATTGTTTGTCTATAAAAGTCGAAGTTTGCGTATTTCTCTTTTAGTTCGTTATAAGTTTGGCGCATTTTCCGCCTAGCCTCTTTGGAATGAGCTAAATAATCATCTGATTCGACCTTAAATCGCTCCCCAATTTCGACTGTCACCCGACTACGATTTAGCGTAAACTGCTCTTTTGGCAACGCCTCGTAGAGTCCGTGAATTGTCACAGGCAACACATCAACTCCCACCTTATGAGCAAGATAGAAGGCTCCTTTATGGAATCGCCCTATCTCTCCTGTCGAGGTTCTAGTCCCTTCGGGAAAGATTACAACCGAGTAACCGTTATCGATTAAAGCCTCTAATTTACTAATATTATCTTCAATTCCATCAGCAATTGGGTAAAAATCTGCATAACGGATGATTGCGCCATAGAAAGGTGAGCGCCAAACCCAACGATTAGTAAGAATTACTATTTTAGGATTTAGCATCAACATATACATCAAGTCGAGGTGCGATTGATGGTTTGCAATGATTACTGCTGGTTTATCGAAAGTTTCGTCACTACGATTTATAATTCGGTTTTTGATGCCTGGGATATTTCGAGCTACAAACCCAGAAACTCTATGTAATGCCTTATGAAAGAGCAGTTTTCGTTTATCGGTTGGCTTTAACAAGGTCAATAAAACAAAGCCCAACAGAGTTAGATAAATACTTCCGAAGATAAAGAATGTGAAACTAAGCACCCCATAGCTAAGGTTACGAATAGTGATTGGAATACGGCGAGGTTTTCCTTTTTTATAGACGAAGTAGTCGTAAATAAATGGAGGTACGATATAGACCATAACCAGCACCGAGAGCATACCAATAATTGTGAGTTGTGCAAGTGAGAGCATAGCAGGGTGCTTGGCAAAGATAAGCGTTCCGATACCAAAGAATGTGGTAATTGCAGCCAACATTATCGAGCTTTTGAACGATTTTGTAAGGTTACGGCGATAGGCATACTCTGCTATTAACCCTTCGGTGATGAATATACCGAAGTCATCGCCAAGCCCAAATATAAAGGTAACCAGAACAATGTTTATGATATTGAAGTGAATGTCGAACATTCCCATAACACCAACAATTACAAACCAGCTCAGTACGACTGGAATAAACGATGTCAGAGCCAACTCCAACCTACGAAACGAGAACCAAAGTACTACTAAGACTATTGCAAGACAGATGTAGAGCATACCACTTAACGACTCTTTGAGCGTTGTGAGCATCGAGCTATTGACTGAGGTAGAGTCAAAGGCTACTACCCCATTGAGAGAGAGGAAAAACTCTTCGACACTCTCTTTTTGGTCGATTGGTGTTTTGACAATAGCTACAACAGCCCCTTTTTGCGGCGTATCGATTATAAACTCTCGAACAAATGGCAACTCATAGAAGTAGTCAACACCTTGCGCTGCATAATCCTTTGTTATACACTCCTTAAACTTATCGAAACTTCTACTACGAAAACCAACCTCTTTTGCCTCGCTTTCGACAATCTCTGCAACTCTCTCTTTTTCGACACTATTCCATCTATCAATTAGGCGTTGTTGTTCGCTTTTCGATGGCACAAAGTCGCCAATCGAACTGTATGACAACACTCTACCACAGTTACGCAACGAATCGAGCTTTTGGTTGACAACTTTAAAATTCTCTAAAGCATCATCAACACTACCACCAACAGCAGCTACAAAAATCGAAGCCTCACCAACTACATCGTCCGAAATGGTCTTTAAGTCCTCTCTTTGACGGTCGGTCATAAAGTTAATGTTGTGCATATTGGTATCGAAAGTGACACGACCTGCAAAGAATATCGAAACAACGACAAGCAGCAATAAAACAATCAATACCGATTTATGTTTCTCAACTTTTATGTTAGAAAACCGCTCAAAAGCGAAGTGTTTCAACTTCAATCGTGGCATCAAGTGAGGCAGAACCACAAGCACAAACAGCAACGACCCAACAAGAGCAAGTGCAGCAAATAGTCCAAAATCACGCATCGCCTCGGCCCGAATAAACATCAGAGCCAAGAATGCCCCAACCGCCGACAAGCATCCCGTTATCATAGGTCGAGCAATATCGACAACCGTTTGACGCGAGGAGCCAATGTGTATATAGTGCGACACAAAGTGGATTGAGTAGTTGACCGCAATGCCTAGAATTATAGAGCTAGTTCCAAGCGCTATTGATGATATCTCGCCTTGAATCATATCTATTATAGCAACCGAGAACAGAGCTCCAAAGGCAACTGGCACAGCAATCAACAGCATCGCTCTAAAACTTCGAAGCGAGTACCACAACAGCCCCAAAATCAACACAACCGAAAGAACAACTGCAAAAAGGCTATCATTTTTGATTTGTGTGGCGTTAGTCACAGCAGCAAGTGGCGCACCAAAATAAGCAATTTCGACATCGTCAAATTCGTTCAAAGTCAACGTTACAGCCTCCTCAATTTGAGTCGCAAAGAGGGTATTTCGAGCCGTTTCGGTAGCTCCAGTACTGCAATTGACAATCACAACCTGACGACGAGAGTCAGCCGAAAACATATACCCATCATAGAGTTGGTAGTTATTTGCGGAGTTCAGCTCTTTGAGTTGTTCGAGCTTTGGAGCTGTTAGTGAGAGTGGATCGAGCTGCACAAAACGCTGCATCATAGCACCAACAGGCGACGAAATCAACTCCACACTTCGTTTTAAACTCTCACGCACAGTCGCATTATCGAGCGAGTCAAGCCTGGCGTATCCGCTTTCATCGATATAGAGTGCTGGATTAGAAGCAATAAAGTCCGAAGTTTCGAAAATCTGATTTTGGTCTATATTGTAGAGAGTCGAGGTGATGTAGTCAGAGGCTAACGAATCAAGCTTTTCGACCAAAAACTCCGAACACTCTATCGAACGCTCTTTGTCTTCAGCAATTATATTAAAAACAATCTTTTGCTGCGAATTGATATTACCCAACACAAACGAAATATCTTCATTTTGCTCGGTTTTAGGCAGAAAATCGGTTATATCTTCACTTAGTTTTATTCTCGATGCAAAGACCACCAAAACAGCGCACACTACCACCAGCAGAACACCACCAATCACTCGGCGCGCTCTGAAATAGTCATAAATCTGTGTCAAAAGTTTTAGCATTTTCTCTTTATGGCATAGTACAACATTGAGGGATAACCATAAACAAAAGCAAGGATTGTCATAAAAGTATTGAGCAGCGAAATACGCAGAAAGTCACGTCCCGGACGGAAATGGCTAACTCGCTCCTCTGCTGGCTGATATATCACCGAAATCGGAATCTCTTTAATCCTAACTCCTCTCCACTTGAGTCGCACCATAATCTCAAGCTCACATTCATATCTCGACGTAAACATCTTCATACTAGCCACTCTCTTCAAGGGATAGGCTCTGAATCCGGTTTGGGTATCGCTCAATCGAGAAAGAGTTTGAAGATTGAACCAAAAGTTCGAGAAGCGGTTAGCAAATGTGTTTTTTTGTGGCATATTCGCGTGCCCAAAGCCACGAGCACCAACTATCAAAGCACCCCCGTTGCTCTCTATTGCTTCGACAAAAGCAGGTAGATCACTTGCAAGGTGTTGTCCATCGGAGTCAATAGTGATTGCGTAATCAAAACCTTGTTGAGCAGCAGCCTCGAACCCACGTTTTAGCGCATAACCCTTTCCTCTATTCTTCTCGTAGCCAACAACTCTGATTTTGCACGACAATTTCTCTAGTATTTGAGCCGTCGCATCAGTCGAGCCATCGTTAACCACAATTATATCTTTTGCGTAAACGCACACACTATCAATAACGGCCTCGATAGTCGAAGCGTTATTATAGGTCGGAATCACAACGCAATATTTACTACTCATAAATAGTCGAAATTTTAGCTATCACCCCATCGCTAGATGAGATAACACACTGTACCTCAACTCCAACTTCACTCACTACATTATCTAACTTGAAATCCACCTCAGTAGTCAACTCTGGATTTAGCACCGAAATAAATTTAATATTTTTCACTCTTTTGAGTCTTAAATCTCGCTCCAAACTCTGCTCTAATAGCAGCTCCAAAGTTTCGAGCAATACTACCCCAGGAGTAATAGGATTTTGGGGAAAGTGTGCTTTGTATATAGGGTGATCTTTGTCAAATCGCACCCTAAAAACATTATCCGTTCTGTCAATAACCGAAAAAATCATTGCTGCACAAATTGGTTTGAATTAACATCTGTATTTAGCACTCTGTTTTTTAGCACTATAATCGTACTTTCGGCATTACTATCAATCATCTCAATACGGTTAGCCAACCACTCTTTGTCAAAAGTAATAACGATAGAACCAATATATCGACGAACTTGCGCACTACGGGGCACTAAAGTCACCTCTTCACCATCTGACACACTCTTATAAGCGAAAGTATAGGACTTGGTATCGCTAAAAATCGAGCCATTAATCCCACCCACAATTATATTAGCCAACTCTTTGAAAAGTCGATTTGACGATGTATTAAAGTCCTGAACCTTAGTCTCAGCAACCTTGATTTGCGCTTTACTTCCATTAATTGTCATCACAAAATCTGACGGAGTATTCTGCTGCCAACGCATCTTATCTGGTGCCATAAAAAGTAGTTTTCCTGAGCTTTTCACAGCCTGTTCGATCATTGTCGAAGTTCGACTCTGTTCAAAGTCTCAACTCAGAGTCTTTATTGTAGCAGCTTTTTCGACAATCATTTTCGACTGCGACTGAGCCCCCCTAAAATATGGCAAAAGAGCTACAACTATTCTAATTAGTCTTTTCATTTTCTAATCATCAACACAACACCTCAAATAATACTAGTAACACTTATCCAACGCACCAGAGGCTCTCCTTCTTGC
>CAMTOL010000081.1 GCA_947074135.1 uncultured Rikenellaceae bacterium | reverse complement strand
GTCAGTTCAGACGTGTTCGCTGCCGATCTGAAATGGTTTTTATCGAGAGATGCAAGGTGTGGCAGCGGTAGTTTGCTAAGGGCTATAAAGTACTCTATCGCCACCATAACACGAGAACGACTTAGTGCCTACTCTGAGCAGTAGGCATCGAGAGTTTGTGTTGTACGGCTGTAACGTCCGTCTACTGGCGAAATAGCTGTTAGTGAAGTTAGTTCCATTGTTTTAGTGACTAGTGACTAGTGTTTGGTGGTTGGTGACCGTTAATAATAAATTATTCATTTACCATTTATCACTAACCAGTATAAATTATAAATTAAAAATTTTCAGTTATCGCTACCTCCGCCTAGCGCTCTAAATAGTTCGATACGAGAGGTTACAGTCGAAAGATAGGTGTCAATTAAACCTAATTCGGCGCTATATACACTTGTTTGCGCAATCAATAAATCGGTATAATTAGCATAGCCACTCATAAAGAGATCGCCCGAGTATTCATATGCTTTGCGAAGCGCTTCAACTTGAAGGATCTGATGACCTAAAATCGCATCATAGCTTTTAATAGAGATCATCGCATCATTTACCTCTCTAATGGCTGTAAAGAGCGTGTTTCTGAACTCCAGCTCTGAGATCTTGGCCTCTACTTCGGCACTCTGTTTTGCAGCTCTAAGTTTACGACCTTGGAAAAGTGGTGCTGTTAACGACCCAATACCATTGAGTATCAATGTTTGTGCCGAAAATAGACTTGCAACTCCAGCATCACCTGAAATTGAGAGTGAGGGGTAGAGCGAAGCGCGAGAAGCCATAAACAAGTAGTGCTTACTACGATAATTCATCTCTGCCATACGTACATCAGGACGGAACGATAGGAGTTGAGCTGGTGTGCCTGTGGACATAGAAACGGTGTGATTAATATCTTCGATATCGACATTTCGCATAATTTCTAACGTTTGGCGACCTGCAAGAAGTGCAATTGCATTTTCTGTCATCTCGATAGCCATATCTATTTGCGAAAGGGCGGCCTTAACCTCCTCCAACTGTGCGTATGCTTGTTGAACAGCCACCTCGTTAACCTTTCCACTCTCTTTAAGCGAAAGAGTTGTTTGGTAGTACTCTGTACGATTATTTATTGCCTCTTTAACAATCTCCAGCTTCGTGTCATAAGATATAAGTGTTGCGTAGGAAGTTGCTACGGCAGCAATAAGTGATTGACGAGTTGCAATGGCAGCCTGTTCTGTTTGCCAAAAGTCAGCCTTTGCACTCTCCTTTCGTGCATACAGTTTTCCCCACAAATCAATCTCCCAATTTAGACTGAATCCCGCATTAGAACTCTTGCTATTTGTGTATTGAACAAAGTTTGAAGGGATAGTGCCAGAGTAGTTATGTCCTATACTAGCACTCGCTCCAATCGATGGTGCAATTTGAGCTCTTGCCGAGCGAAGCATTGCATAGCTCTGTTCGATGCGGAGCACTGCACTTTGGTAATCAGAATTTCCTGCTAAAACAGTGTCTATAAGTTTTTGCAGCTCCTCTGCTACAAAAAAATCACGCCAAGGAGTCTGAGCTATATTATTGGTTGTGTCGCTCAAATTACGATACTGCTCGGAAAGCCCCAACTTTTTAGCTGTTGGACTCTCAAAGGGTTTTACTATACAGCTTGAAACTAGAATAGTCGTTAAAGTCAATATAAATACTCGTCTCATCTTTTATCTTGCAGATTATTGTTGGGGTTCGCTACTAGTCTGAGATAACTCTTTGGCTGCTTGTTCACACCTCTCACGTTTCGAACGACTTAGTTTCTCGTCCAAAGTTCTGAAGATAACAAACATCACCGGTATCACAAATATCCCAAAGAGCGTACCTACTGACATACCGCCAATAGCAGCCACACCAATCGATGTATTACCTACCGCCGCAGCTCCAGAGGCCGTAACAAGAGGAATCATACCAAAGATAAAGGTAAACGATGTCATAAGCAGCGGACGAAGACGCACTTTGGCAGCTTCACGAGCTGCTTCAGCAATCGAGTGTCCCTGTTCGCGACGCTGAAGTGCAAACTCAACGATAAGGATACCATTTTTGGCCAAAAGCCCAATCAACATAATAAGTGCAACCTGCACATAAATATTGTTATCTATTCCAGCCATATTTACAAACCAATAAACTCCAAACATACCGCAAACTAGCGAAAGCATCACCGCCCAAGGCATAATATAGCTCTCGTACTGCGCCGAAAGTATCAAGTAAACAAATATGAACGAGAGTAGGAATATGAAGGCGCTCTGACCGCTCGATGCCATCTCTTCGCGAGTCATACCAGAGAATTCGTAGCTATACTCTTGAGGAAGCACATCTGCGGCAACTCTCTGCATTGCAGCAATAGCATCACTTGAAGAGTATCCATCTGCAGCAGAACCATTAATTGTTGCCGAGTTGAATAGGTTGAACCTTGCCACTGACTCTGGGCCATAAACTCTATCGAACTCAACAAAGGTGGTAATTGGCACCATTTCACCCTTATCGTTGCGAACCATAATCGTAGAGAGCGATTCTAGATCGGAACGCTGTTCGGGGCTACTCTGCACCATTACACGGTAATATTTAGAGAACCTATTGAAGTCTGACGCTTGTGCCGAACCGAAATAGATCTGAAGGGTGTTGAAAACATCACTAACCTGAACACCTAATTGTTTACACTTATCGGAGTTGACCTTAAACTCATATTGAGGAAAGTTAACATTGAACGACGAGTATGCAAATTTAATTTCGGGTTGTTCGTTAAGCTCCTTCAAGAAGCCTTTCATCACCGTATAGAACTTGTCAGACTCACCGCCTGTCCTATCTTGAAGCTGCATCTCGAAGCCGTCAGTTACCGAAAATCCTGATATAGTTGGAGGTACGAAGAGTTGAACTGTCCCTGCTTTAATATGCGCAGTGCGTTTCATCAGCTCTGCAATCACATCTTTTGTAAGTGTATCAGGGCGTTCTTGCCAATCTTTGAGCGCAAGAACGAGCAGACCATACGAAGGTCCATTAACTCCCGAAACAAGCGACACTCCCGAAACCATTAGGTCATTCTGCACTACGTCCAGTTCATTTGCAATTCGAGCAACCTCGCGTATAACCTCAGTTGTACGTTCGCTAGACGAACCTGCTGGCATCGAAACATCGACAAAGATAACACCTTGGTCTTCGGTTGGCACAAATGCAGTAGGTGTTGTTTGAAGGAACCAAAACAGCATACCGCCGAAGAACATAAGGGCTAGGAGTGGAACTATTTTGTGTTTGAACAAGAACTTAAAACTACCGACATATTTCTTTGTTAGATAATCTAAACCAGTATTAAAACCTGTGAATAGTCGCTCTGTAATACTCTTTTTTACGCCATCTTTAGGTGGTTTTATCAGTATTGTACACAGCACCGGACTAAGCGTAAGAGCATTGATGGCAGAGATAAAGATAGCCACAGCCATTGTAATTGCAAACTGGTTGTAGAACACTCCAGTTGGTCCACTCATAAAGGTAACCGGAATAAAAACGGCAATCATTACAAGTGTGGTTGAGATAACGGCACCCGTAATCTCGCGCATCGAAGCTACTGTCGCCTCTTTGGTGTTTGTGTAACCCTCTTCGTGCAGCTTACAATAGACCGACTCGACAACGACAATGGCATCGTCAACCACAGTACCTATTGCAAGTACAAGTGCAAAGAGCGTTAATATATTAAGTGTAAATCCAAAGAGCATCAGAAAGAAGAATGTGCCGATAATTGACACCAAGGCAGCAATGGAAGGTATAAGTGTAGTTTTGAAATTCTGCAAGAAGATAAACACCACAATAACAACGAGTATAAACGCCTCTATAAATGTTTCGATTACTTGGTCAATCGAGGCATCTAGGAATTTATTAGTGTCGTATGGGATTGTATATTTTATCCCCTTTGGGAACGATTTACTAGCCTCTTCGAGAGTTGCTTTAATGTCGCTTACAATCTGTTTAGCATTCGTTCCAGACATTTGATAGACCGAAAACGCAGCTCCTGGGTACCCTTTAGATTCGGCAGTGACCGAGTAGTTAAATGCGCCCAATTCGACTGTCGCCACATCTTTGAGCCTTAGAATACGCCCATCTGAGAGCGCTTTGATAACAATATCTTCGTACTGAGTCGGTTCCGTAAACTTTCCTTTATACCTAATTGTATAGGTAAGACTTTGTTCGGAGTTCTCGCCAAATTTACCAGGAGCTGCTTCTATATTTTGATCCTTGATTGCAGAGATGATGTCAGATGGTACTAGGTTATATGCCGCCAAGCGTTCGGGATGTAGCCATACACGCATCGAGTAGTCGCGAGAACCAAAAATACTCACTCTACCAACCCCCTTAACACGTTGAATTTGAGGATATATGTTAATTCGTAGATAGTTCTCAACAAAGGTGTCGTCGAACTCCTCGTTGTCGGAGTAAACAGCAACCATCATCAGCATTGAGTTCTGTGATTTCTCCGTCGAGATACCATACTGAGTTACAGCCGATGGAAGTTTACTAGTTGCTGCCGAGACACGATTCTGAACGTTAACCGCAGCCAAATCGGCATTTGTGCCCAACGAAAAATAGACTTTAATCTCCGCGCTACCGTTATTAGCTGCTGTCGAGGAGATGTAGGTCATATTCTCAACTCCATTGATTTGTTCTTCGAGTGGCACATTGACGCTTTTGAGCACAACCTCCGCACTCGCACCTTGGTAGTTAGTCGAAACTAGTACCATTGGCGGAGCAATTTCTGGGAAAAGCGTAATAGGCAATGATACCATACCTAATACTCCAAGAAGTGATATGACTATCGATAGGACAGTTGAAAGAACTGGTCGGTTTATGAATTTCTCAACCATAGTTTGTGGGAGTAGGAGTTTTAAGTAAAGAATTTCAATTATTAATTGTCAGTGATAGCTGGTTAATAATTAACCATTGACAATTGCAATTAGTAGTCGCCAAGCGTTTGTTCCAATTGGCTAAGAGCCTTCTCGGTTTGCTCTTCGTTGGTAATCTTTCCGTGGTAGGCGTTCGTACCCTCCATAAAATCAACACCCTTACCCATAACAGTTTTCGCAAGCACCACAACTGGTTTTCCGCAACCGCACAATTCACCTTTAACTTTTTTAAGAGTCGTGGCAACAGCTTCAATATCGTGACCGTCAACTTCAACTGCACTCCAACCAAATGCTTCAAATTTAGCTTTCAAATCGCCAAGTGCAAATACATCTTCACAAGTACCATCAATTTGTTGGTTGTTCCAGTCCACAATTGCCACAAAATTATCGAGTCCACGAGCTGCGGCAAATCCTGTAGCCTCCCACACCTGACCCTCTTCTAACTCACCGTCGCCAGTAAGCACAAAAACAATTGAGTCATCGCCGTCAATCTTTTTTGCTGCAGCGTGACCTGCGGCAACCGAAATACCTTGACCCAATGAACCAGTCGCAACACGTACACCAGGTAGATTATAGCTTGGCGATGGGTGACCTTGCAAACGACTTCCCAACTGGCGGAATGACGCAAGCTCGCTAATTTCGAAATAACCTCTACGAGCAAGTACACTATACAATAATGGCGAAATATGACCATTGCTAAGGTAAAAAACATCTTCGCCTTTACCATTACGAGTAAATTTCTTAGGGTCGATGTTCATTACATCGAAAAAGAGCGATACAACCACATCGGTCGAAGATAGTGACCCGCCTGGGTGACCAGACTTAGCCCCAGAGGTCATTCTGATTATATCTCTACGTACTTGTTTTGCAACTGATTGTAATTCCGAAGTATTCATTTTAGGTCTTTTTTATTTTATTATTAATCAAACTATAATTTTTCTGGAAGTTTCTGCACTACCCGCATATTTGCAAAGAACTCTTTAGCAAAGACACGTAGCACTGTATATGCAGGAATAGCCAACAACATTCCTACAACCCCTGCAATGTAACCAGCCATAAGAATAACTATAAAAATCTCTAATGGGTGAGCCTTCACCGAACTAGAGTAGATATATGGCTGTAAGATAATATTGTCGATTAGTTGGAACACAACCAACACAACGGTAATCTCAAAAATCAACTCTCCAATGGTAACTCCTGCAATTGATGGGGACATAGCTGCGATAATAAAGGCAAAAACACCTCCCACCAATGGACCAATGTATGGTATGACGTTAAGAACAGCTGTCACCATTCCAATTAGTAGTGCTGTCGAGAGTTCCATTCCCAAGAAATATAACGAAAAACCAACGACTAGAAACTTTATAATACTCTCAATTAAAATACCGATAAAATATCGAACTAACAGATTAATCGACGACGACATTGCTCTACGTATATTATTCTCATAACGTTTGGGAAATAGAGTAACTACACCTTCGTCAAATAACTTATCCTCCTTGAGAAAGAAGAATGTAACAAACGATATAGAGAACATCGCAATAAAAGAGTCAACAATAAATGTTGTAACCCCGGTAACAGCATTTTTGAGCACTCCACTGTTAAAGAGAGGCGCAATTTTATCCATTATTACATCTTTAATCGAGAAGTTAGATAGCGGGAATGTTTTATTGACCCACTGCTCAAATTCAACTGCAGGAGCTTGAATTATTTCATTTAATTCGGCAGGGTCGAAGAGCGCAAAGAAGTGGATTTTTTCAATAATCAACGGCACCAACAACCATCCTAGTCCCAAAATAACGAACAAAAGAGTCAGCAGTGCAATCAGAGCGGCGAGCCAACGTGGAGGCGTCCATTTGTTGATTTTAATTCTCTCAACTAGAGTTACAATCGGTTTACCCAGAAGCGAGAGTACCGCAGCAGTAAGTATATAAAAGACAATGATATGAAAATACCACACCAAGAAACAGACCACGAGCAACCCAGCCGTAGCTACTAACCATTTATATTTTGCTGCAAACTCCATTCTTTCAATTGGCAATTGACAATTGATATTTTTTTCTATAAATTTTTCACTAAACGACAAGTCGCAATAGGCAATTGTTTCTTGCGACAGTCACTATTTAAGGTAGGCTAAAATAGTTTGAGTGCCTGTAACCTTTTCGCCTATTTTAACCGCAACCTCGCTGCCAATAGGAAGATAAATATCCATTCTCGAACCAAATTTAATAAAGCCACACTCAGTACACTGTTCGACCCTCTGTCCAATCTGTGTTCGGTTAACAATACGACGCGCTACAAATCCTGCTATTTGACGGAACAATACCACGTGTTTTCCAGTATCGACAACTGTTGTTGTACGTTCATTTATTTCAGAGCTTTTTTCAGCCCAAGCTACTAGATATTTTCCGGGGTGATGTTTGAAATATAGCACCTTTCCGCTAACTGGAAGCCAGTTTATATGAACATTCCATACCGACATAAAAACCGACACTTTGAGTGCTTTGCCATTAAGGTACTCGCCCTCTACAACCTCTTCAATTGCAACTATCTCGCCATCGGCAGGAGAGTATATAACCTTATCGCTTTTTTGAGGCATCACACGACTTGGCACTCTGAAAAATCGCAATACAAATGCAATTAACAGCAATGATACAACTGTCAGAATATACCCCAACCACGTTGCCAAAAAGAATGAAGCAACTGTAATACAGATAAAGAATGTTGATACTGTGGCTATTATATTGTAGCCCTCTTTATGAATTCGCATATTTTAAAATGAAATTATATTTAATATCCAAAGGCAGAGCCAAAAAAGCGGTACTGCCATAAAAAGCGCATCGAAACGATCTAAAAAACCGCCGTGACCTGGAATAAGTTTACTACTATCTTTTACTGAGAGCTTTCGTTTAAAGTAACTCTCTAACAAATCGCCTAAAACTGACCCAATCGCAATTACAAGTCCCATTAACGTCCAACCGAAAATAGATACTGAGGTTGAATCGCCAAATAAATCTCGTGGCGAAAAATATAACCACCACCATAGCAGCGCAACTAGAACTGCAAAAAATAGACCACCGAAGAATCCCTCCCAAGACTTCTTGGGCGAAATTTTAGGTGCCATTTTGTGCTTGCCTATTGACATTCCGACTAGGTAGGCCCCAACATCGTTACTCCAAACAATAGTAAGCAACATAACTACAAACTCCCAGTGTGGTTTTAACATGCATAATACTGTGGCAGCTAGAGCTATATAGAGTGTTGCTCCTATAGCCCATACAGCCTTGTTGGTAATCTTATTTTTGAACAATAGCACAAAAACTTCGCCTAAACTCATAACGGCAACTCCCACCCAAAGTACATAGTACCACACATTTTGTGATGCTGTAGCTTCGAGCATCAGCCACACCATAAGTATTCCCGATATGGTACGAATGATTAGATTTTTCATTATTTGATAGAGTTAAATTTTAAAGTTAACTCTTCGGGATTATTTTACTGCAATAGTTTCAATCTCTACCTTAACACCAAGAGGTAGCTTAGCCACTTGATAACATACTCTTGCGGGAAATGGTTCGCCATAAAAGCTAGCATAAACGCCATTCATTGCAGCAAAATCATCCATTGATGAGAGCAGAACAGTAGATTTAACAACATCAGACTTTGAATATCCCGCCTCGGTAAGTATTGCTTCGACATTTGCCAGTGATTGAGCGGTTTGTTCCTCTATACTCTGAGGCACACTATTTGATACAGGATTTACAGGCAGTTGACCTGAAATATAAAGTGTTCCACCAGCTTCGACAGCTTGAGAATATGGACCAACTGCAGCAGGTGCATTTTTTGAATTAATTACTCGTTTCATATAATTAGTTAATTTTATTTAATTGCTTAATAGTATGCGGTTTAATTAATATCTACTTTAGATATGTTAATTTTTCCACTAAACTCTGTAAAAAAGCATTACCTTTGAAACCACAAATTTACACATTATTATGAGAAATCAATCGACATTACGCAGCTTATCAACATTTTTTGTATTTTGTTTGCTCTTCATTGCTTTTTTATCGTGTAGTAATAGTTCTCTAAACGTTACGTTTTCGGATTCTTGGTGGTTTGTTTTGTATTTTTGAAT
>CAMTOL010000080.1 GCA_947074135.1 uncultured Rikenellaceae bacterium | reverse complement strand
TGGGGCTTCAATACGTTTCGGGTGCGGTGTCATCTATAATTGTTGGCTCTAGTCCTTTGTTTGTCGCTCTTATTGCGCACTTAACTCTGCATAACGATAAATTAACGCCCATGATGATTGCTTCGCTATTGTTAGGGGTTGTTGGAATTGTGTTTATTAGTTTTGAGGGTGGAGCTGTTGCTGCCGATAGTTTGTTGTTTTACTTCGGAGTTTTGTTGCTTGTTGTGAGCAATATTGTGGGTGGCTATGCTAATGTGATGGTGGTTAAGAAACGAAGTGCCGATATTTCGCCCTATGCACTTGCGATGGCAGCAAACTTTTTTGGGGGTTTGATGCTGCTTGTTATCTCTCTTGTTTTTGAACAGCCGACAAATTTCGACGGACTACCATTGGAGTTTTATGCTTCGCTAATTTGGTTGGCAATTATTCCGGCTGTTGCTTTTTCGTTGTGGTATGGGTTGCTTAATAAGCCGAGCGTTAAGGTTTCGGAACTTAATGTGTGGAAGTTTGTAATTCCTGTAACTGGTTGCATTTTGAGCTGGATATTGCTTGAAGATGAGAGCCCTGATTGGGTTTCGATTGTAGGCATACTTATAATTGTTGCCGCTCTACAGCTTCAACAGTTATCTACCAATAAAGGTAAGACTAAGTGATGATAATTTTTTGTCATATAGCATTTTTTTGTTATCTTTGATAATAGTTTTTAACTTAAAGATGTGTTATTTAGTCTGTTCAGTGTTGTAATATTACAATACAGATGTTGTTGTTGATTTCATCATTAAGTTGTGAATCCTATTTTTCTGTGTTTATTTTAAGTCTTATGGATATAGCTATATATATATCATTTGTAGGATTGTGTGTTATAATTATTTTGCTGTATGTTAACCTATTTCAAAAAAGAAGGTTAAGAAACATTGCGAATGAACTCCAATTGCATACTAATAATCTAGATCTTGCTATTAGAGCAGGTAAAATTGAGGTATGGGGATATGATGTAAAGTCGGACAGATTGTACAATATTGTCGGAAATGCTATTCCCAAACCAAATAGTGTGTTGAGTGATGGTTTAGAGCTTGTTCATCCTGATGATCACGAAGGATTTATTGCAGCTTTTACTAAAGTGTTACAAGGCGAATTACCTAAAACACCAGTGCGAATTAGAATGATAAAGAGTACTGGAAATACTTGTTGGGAGCATATTGAGAAGGAGTTTACTGTAATCAAAAACAAAGATGGTGTGGTGACAACTGTAATTGGAACTCATAGAGATGTTACTTCTGAGGTTGAAGAAAAAAACCGAATAAATGATTTAAATAAGAAATTACAGAGTTCTAACGATAAGATTAATTATATACTGCATTTTAGTGAGATACGTTCTTGGGAATATATTATTGACAAGAAAATGATTATTACATCTTATGGGAGTAATGATGAGTTTTCGCGTTATACTAGAAGTGAATATATTCAAAATGTTGCGTTGTCAGATTTGAATGAAACAAACACTATTTTTGATGCAATGGAGGCGCGTGAGTTAGATACGTTTAATTCTCAAATTTCAGTGTATCAAGGCGAGGGAGTAAATAAAGAGTTGAGATATATTCAATTAAATGGAGCTCCTGTGCGTGATGAAGGTGGGAAAGTGATAGCATATACAGGACTTAGACGTGATATTACAGAAACTGTATTGATGCAAACCAAGCTTGAGAGAGAGAGGAAAAAGGCTCTTCAAGCAGACAAACTCAAATCTGCATTTTTGGCAAATATGAGTCACGAAATACGTACTCCATTAAATGCGATAGTAGGATTCTCTGAATTACTGCAAACAGTAGAAGATAAGGAAGAGAAAGCAGAGTATATGAAGATTATTAACGCTAATAACGAACAGCTTTTGCGTTTAATTGGTGATGTGCTTGATTTGTCTAAGATTGAATCTGGTATGTTAGAACTAAAAGAGTCTGAGTTTAGTATTCGAGATTTGTTTTGTGATCTGTATGAGTCATTTAAACAAAGAATCCATTCTTCTGCAATATCATTTATATTTGAGAAACCTCTTGATGACTTCCTTGTATATACTGATCAGAATCGTTTGACACAAATAGTTACAAATTATTTGACAAACGCGATTAAATATACTAGGCAAGGGCATATAAAGATAGGGTATGAGATAAAGGATAGTGGGGTGAGTGTTTATGTTAAAGATACGGGAATAGGTATTGATAAAGATGATCATAATCAGGTATTTGGACGTTTTCAGAAATTCGATAACTTTGCTCAAGGCACCGGACTCGGACTTGCGATATGCAAAGCAATTATACGTTCTGTTGATGGTAAGATTGGGTTTAGTTCTGAGAAGGATAAAGGTTCGTTGTTTTGGGCGTGGATTCCTTGTCCTATAAGGTTGTCTAGTTCTCAAGAAATTGATGAGAGGCAGAATATTGATGATATAGAAAAAGAGGAGGTGACGTTGAGGCCATTGACAATGCTTATTACTGAGGATAATGACAGTAATTTTGGGTTTATTAGTACATTGCTTAAAGGTCATAATGTTGTTCGTGCTATTAATGGTCTTGAGGCTGTTGAAATGGCAACAAAAAGAGATTTTGATGTTATTCTTATGGATATAAATATGCCGGCAATGAATGGTCTTGAGGCAACTCGAAAGATAAGAGAGTTTAATTCTGAAATCCCTATTATCATTGTGACGGCCAATGCGTACGATTCAGATAAGGAGTTGTCAGAGGAGGCTGGTTGCAGCGGATTTATAACTAAACCAATCAATATAAAGTTATTGATGAAGATGTTGAGTACGATAGAACCTAAATAATCTTTTTTATCATTCTTCTAATGGTTTGTACTAATTAGTTTGAATCTGAACTCCCTATTATGTGTAAGAATAGACAACAAAAGGCTATGTTTTACGCCGTATTGACTACATTGTGCTGGTCAACTGTTGCAGTCGCGTTTAAAATATCACTCTCGCAGATGAGCTATGTAAAGTTGTTGATGATAGCTTCAGTGGCAGCTTTGATAGTTTTTTTTATTGATTCGTTTCGTAAAGGAGCTTTTCGTGGTTTTCGGGTTGATGCTTCGTTGTTAAAGTATGCGGCGTTGGGGCTGATGAATCCTTTCTTGTACTATCTAGTACTCTTTAAAGCCTATGATTTGTTACCTGCTCAAGTTGCGCAACCGTTGAATTATTCGTGGCAGATACTCCTTTTGTTGCTCTCTGTTCCGTTTTTGGGTGCAAAGGTTAGTGGTCGTCAAGTTTTATGGTTGTGTGTGAGCTTTGTGGGTATTATTCTTATTTCGATGCAGGGTTCGATAACTGGTTTTCAGATTGAGTCTGTTGGAGGGGTTTTTCTTGCGTTAGGCAGTGCTTTTATTTGGGCTTTTTATTGGATATTTAATAGTAAGGTGAGTTCAGAGTTGGATTCGAGTTTGAGGCTCTTTTTTAACTTTTTGTTCGGAACGATTTATCTGTTGATTTATGCTTCGATTTTCGATGATTTTTCTCTACCTTCGACTAGTGGGGTGTTTGCTGCTCTTTATGTAGGTCTGTTCGAGATGGGGTTGACTTTTATATTTTGGTCTAAGGCGTTGGAGTTGGCCGTTAATCGGGCAGCGGTTGTTGGGGTTACCTATCTTTCGCCAGTTGTGTCGATGGTGCTTATCTATTTTGTGTTGGGCGAGGAGTTTTATCAGACCACTATCGTAGGTTTTGTGTTGATAATCTGCGGTATAATTTTCAGTGCTAAATCACCTAGAAAGATTAAATAATAATTACAATAAGTCCATTATGAACACCCTAAAGCAAACTCCACGAATTGCGACGATTGATATCTTTCGTGCGCTCACTATGCTGTTGATGATTTTTGTTAACGATTTTTATTCGGTTCGTGAACTGCCGCATTGGCTTCACCACGCTGCTTTGGGCGAGGATATGTTAGGGCTATCGGATATCGTTTTTCCTGCTTTCTTGTTTGTTATGGGTATCTCAATTCCCATTGCAATCGAGAATCGATTCCGAAAAGGAGATAATATCTTTTCAATTCTCAAGCATATTGCGTTGAGAACCATTGCATTATGGTTGATGGGACTATTTATGGTTAATTACGAGTATTTGGGTGGCGAAAACGCAGTGATTGAGCGTTGGCAGTATAGTATCTTGATGGGGGTGGCCTTTTTCTTGATTTTTAATATCTATCCTAAAGCAATAGATTGGAAGCGTTGGTTATATATTGGACTTAGAGTAGTTGGTATCGTGATTTTGATAGTGCTATATCTCAATTACACATCTTACGACGGTAAACCATTTGCAACTCGTTGGTGGGGTATTCTAGGTATTATCGGTTGGGTCTATTTGGTTTGTGCGCTGTTCTATCTCACTACTCGTCAGTCGATGATTGGCAGTATCGGAGTGTGGTTAATTTTTGTTGGTTCGTCGATTTTGTTGACGCAAGGTGTAGTGCCATATTACATTACCGATTATCTGCCAGTGGGTTGGGGTACTCACGATGCTTTTACTATGAGTGGTGTTTGCGTTTCGCTTGTCATTACGAAGTATTTAGGCAAGATTTCTACCGCTCGTTTTATTGCTATCTTTATTACGCTTGGCGTGGTGATGTTTGGACTAGGATTACTTGCCCATCAGATGTGGATAGTTAGTAAACTTGGCTCTACTCCGACTTGGTTGTTCTACTGTTTGGCGATGTTTTTTCCAGCCTTTGCGCTGTTGTATTGGATTTGCGATGTGAAAGGTTATACCTCGTGGGCTAAGATTATAGCCCCAGCAGGAGTTGCAACGTTGACCTGCTACATAATTCCATACTTCTTCTATATTCCCTATCCAGAGTGGTTGCCCGATGGTTCTTTGGGTTTGATAAAGTGCGCCATATTCTCGCTACTATGTATTCAGATAGTAGGTTTGTTAGGTAGAATTGGGATTAAGCTCAAGATATAGTTTTTACTCTTTGTATTCTATAATCTCTGATAGCGGAATAGTTCTGTATTCGAGTTGAGCTTTGCTGCCCTCCCAAATAACGCCTATATGATTCTCGCCAACAGATGTCAAGCAAGAGTAGCCAAACGAGCTTCCTCTGTCTAGTATCGGTCCATTGTGCCACGTCATACCATCGTCGTCGCTCCATTTGATTCGAATGTTGTGTCGGTGGAACATATCGTCTGGGTTGCAGAATAGCAGATATTTGCCGTGACGATGAAGCGATGCCATACACACAGGTTCTTGAAGTGCAGAGTATGATGTTGGGTGTTCGCTCCAAGTTACTCCTAAATCTTTGGTTACAAATATAGAGCGTCCGTTTTTATCCCCTTTTTCGTATCTGTTGCGATTATCTCTGATATTGAGCATCAACGAACCGTTCGATAGCTCAACAACAGCACACTCCGAAGTTTGGTAAATGGGAGGGTTGGTTGTTACCCACGTTTTGCCTCTATCTTTCGAGTAAGATATATTGGAAAAGGGTTGACCAGTCTCATCTCTGCCTTGCGTTGGCATTACGAGTGTTCCATCACGCATTACTATACCTTGACCCGGTGCAGGAGCATAGAGCCACCACTCAACAGGCTTTGCCGAGGTGATGTTTGTCGGTTTGCTCCACGTCACTCCATCGTCGTCGCTATAAGCCATTATGAATTGGGTGGTAGAGTAGGGTGAATAGCCTCCTTGTGTCGAGTTACCACTCCACTGATGTCGCCACTCTTTGCTCTGTTGGTTTAGTCCCTCAATAAAGTTACCTTTATTGTCCAAAATTCCGTGCATCCAAAGCGCACCTATCCAAACTCTTCCCGTTTTAGTGTCAGTCAATAGACAAGGGTCACTTACGCCGTTGAACTTTTCGGGCAGACCTCCCCATTCGCCCATATCGAGTACTATTCGCATCGGCTCCCAAGTAGCTCCTCTGTCAGTTGAGCGACTAAGACCTATGTCGATATGTCCTTGTAGGTCACGACTATTCTCATAGCGACAGTCATAAGCCGCAAGTAGCGTACCCTCGTTTGTAGTGCAGAGAGCAGGAATACGGTATGTGTTTACACTGTCCCAACCCTTATCTCGAACTACTGAAGATTGTTGAGCTGAGGTAGTCAGAGAGAGTATCATTAAGGAAAGAGTGAAGAAACTTCTCATTATTTTGCTTTTTCTTGTTTGTTAATTGTTTCGAGTATCAAGAAAAGCGATGGTGTGAGCATTGTTCCGTGGTCGAAACCTTGAAGCTCGTATAGAGTAATGTTCTGGTCATTGCCAACCCCCTTTAGGATATCGTATAGATGAAGGTTCTCGCTGTAACGCGCTAGAAGCTCTTTCTCTCGTTGACCAGTGATTAGCAGCATTGGCATTGGGAGTTTACGTGCGTGTGAGAGTGGGGCATACTCGTCAATAAATGGCAGAGTTTGGCTTTGACCTCTCTCTTTGCGAATTGTGTAGTGTGTGTTGGTTTGCCCTGATATTGGGAAATAACCAGCTATTGAGTCGGCATCTACGCCATATTGTTGAAGGTAGCTTTTGTCGAGAGCCAACATAAGTGTCAGGTAGCCACCAGCCGAATGACCGCTGACGTAGATTTTGTCGGTTGAGCCACCATACTCTTTGATGTTCTCCATAACCCAACTAACCGCCATTGCAGCATCGTCGATATATGCAGGGTGAGTTGCTCTAGGGCTAAGTCGATAGTTTGGAGCAACAACTACGATGTCGTTCTCTTTTAGGTGTTCTGGAATTTGTTTGTTCCCACTCTCTAGTCCGCCACCGTGGAAGATTATTAGTGTAGGGACATTTTTTTTGCCAGTAGGGTAGTATATATCGAGTTTGCAACGCTCTTTTCTATACTCATCTGTTTCGTTTTTAGAGTGGTAGACTATATCTTTGGCAGTTTTATAGTTTTGTGCAAATGCACTCAATGTTACTATACAGAGAGTGATTATAATTGTTAGCTTTTTCATAATTATTAGATAGGAAAAAGAGTTTTAAGTTTTCAGGTGTTTTTAAAAGAGTTCTTATTACACAAATATAAAGCATTTTGATTATCTTTGCAACCCAGATTCATAGCTTTTTGAATTTTTTTTAATTATTTCGACACTCGATGAAACAGCCATCATTAATCCAATCTCTCATTCCAATTGTACTACTGTTAGCCCTAATTATGAGTAATGTACTAGGCACTAATGAGGATACTATGGGAGGTGCTAACCAGCTTTCGCTTCTTATCTCAGCATTTGTAGCTGGTGGAATCGCAATTTTTAATGGATTGAAGTGGGAACAGATTTCCAAAGGTATAACAAAGACTTTTTCGAATGCAGTTCCTGCCATTTTGATACTATTGATGGTAGGTATTCTGTCGGGAAGCTGGATGACAGCAGGAATTATTCCAACGATGATATATTATGGACTGGAGATTCTGCGCCCTGAATATTTTTTGCCAGCTACAGTTGTTATTACGGCTACAATTTCGGTTGCAACAGGTAGCTCGTGGTCAACAATTGCTACGATTGGAGTAGCTCTGATTGGTATTAGCGATGCGCTCGATTTTAGCCCTGCCTGGACAGCAGGAGCTATAATCTCGGGAGCTTACTTTGGCGATAAGGTTTCGCCACTTTCCGATACAACCAACCTTGCGGCAACGGTATCGGATGTCGATATTTTCGATCATATTCGTTTTATGATGCGAACAACTGTTCCTTCGATTGTTATTACAATTGTTGCCTTTACTATTATAGGACTATGGAGCGATAGTTCGGCAGTCGATAGTAGTACTGTTGCAGAGTTTCAGACAGTAATTGCTTCGACCTACAATATTTCGCTTTGGTTGCTGCTTATTCCAGTTGCCGTTATAGTGCTAATTATCAAAAAAGTTCCGGCAGTTCCAGTGCTTATGATTGGTTCGTTTATGGCGACAGTTGCAGCGGGGGTATTTCAACAAGATTTCTTAGTGTCGCTAAACGAAGGTCAGCCACTTAGTTGGCAGAAAACCTACGAACTACTTACTCGCTCGATGTTTGGAGCTACCGAACCTCAAACATCTTCGGAGTCGGTTAGTAATCTACTTTCGACTGGTGGTATGATGGGAATGATGAATACTGTTTGGTTGATTATTACGGCAATGATTTTTGGTGGTGTTATGGAGGTAGGTCGTTTTTTGGAGCGTATAACTACTTCGATATTAAAGCGTGTTCGCACTCGATCGGCTATGGTAACGGCGACGACAGGGAGTTGTTTGCTTTTTAATATGACAACAGGCGACCAGTATATGTCTATCGTTATTCCTGGTAAGATGTTTCATCGTGCATATGAGAAGAAGGGTTATGATTCTTGTCTTTTGAGTCGCACATTGGAGGATTCGGCAACTGCAACCTCGGTTCTTATACCTTGGAACACTTGTGGGGCTACACAGGCCACTATTCTTGGGGTTGCGACGTTGACTTATTTGCCATTTGCTTTTTTTTGTTGGTTATCTCCATTGATGACGTTATTTATGACGTGGTTTGGCATTGCGCAGCAGCGCAAGAGTGGCAATGCATCGCATTAAGCGGTTTTTACAACTTGAGCTCTACTTGAGCCACAATATTTAAGGCAAACTGATGATTAAAGGTCGTCATTGTTGTTTTAGTTATTGATATGGCTGAGGATAAATCTTAAAAAGAAATCTCCCAAAAGTGATTAGCCAACAAAGATTTTACATTGGTCCACTTTTTTGTCAATTAGTACACTTTTAGTACACTTCAAAAAAAACATCTCAAAATCCAAACGATTAAGAGATGTTTTGTGTACCCAGGGCCGAACTACTTGATTTATATTTTAATTTCATTAAATTACCTATGAATTTATTGATTGTCAGTTTATTGTAGTTTTTGCTGTGCGAACACAAAAGTAATTAAATGTATCGAAATGTAAAATATTTGCCAGTAAAATTGCCAGTAAAATTCAAAAATTATATATTTGTGGATGTTTAGAGTAGGCAACTAAGATGCGTAATATGAGAATTTGCATCCAATCTTCTTCTTCATTTACAATACTACCTTTACGGTTAAATGTTTATTAATCAGTTACTTCTTCATAAATTTATAAA
>CAMTOL010000079.1 GCA_947074135.1 uncultured Rikenellaceae bacterium | reverse complement strand
CCAACCTCAACAATTCAAGACTAAGTTAGTTGAGGCACTCCAAAATATCGAGAGGTAATGGAGTGGATTCAATCAATACTCGATAGCGGTACTACTCCTGTTCTAACAGCTTTTCTTTTGGGGTTGCTTACAGCCATAAGTCCCTGCCCAATGGCAACCAACATTGCTGCAATTGGGTTTATAGGCAAAAACATTGAGAATCGTCATCGACTCTTTTGGAACGGTATTCTCTATACCGTTGGTCGCATTATTGCCTATGCAGGTATCGGGTTTGTTATTATCCCTATTTTACGAGAGGGAGCGAGTGTTTATGCGATTCAAAAGGCTATAAACAGCTACGGTGATATGATTATTGCACCGGCGTTGATTCTAATAGGACTTTTTATGCTCTTTGGTCATAAACTCAATCTGCCAAAGTTTGGATTTAGCGGCGGTGGCGAGAAGCTGGGTAAACGTGGCGGTGTTGGAGCGTTGCTTTTGGGAGTACTGTTCTCGTTGGCGTTCTGTCCTACGAGTGGAGTATTCTACTTTGGTATGTTGATGCCTATGGCTGCTGCTGAGTCGAGCGGTTATCTGTTGCCATTTATATATGCTGTGGCTACAGGACTTCCTGTGATTATTGTGGCGTGGATATTGGCTTATAGTGTGGCAAGTATTGGTAAGTTCTATCAGCGTATGCAGACTATACAGAAGTGGATGAATATTGTTATTGGTCTGCTTTTTATTGGAGTGGGAGTCTATTATTTAATAATATTATATTTATGATACAGGATTTTGCCGACTGGCTGGTTTATGGGGTGTTTGGACTTGATGCCTCGTCGCATTTTGGGGCAGCCATAAACTTTTTTATTTACGATACTATCAAGATTCTTATTCTCCTATTCTTGATTAGTGCCGTAATGGGTATTGTTAATGCCTATTTGCCTATCGATAGGCTTCGCAACTATCTGACAACTCGTAAATTATATGGATTTCAATATCTTTTGGCAGCTTTGTTTGGGGCGATAACGCCATTTTGTAGTTGCTCATCTATACCTCTGTTTATAGGTTTTGTCAAGGGGGGTATTCCGCTTGGGGTTACCTTTGCCTTTCTCATCACCTCGCCACTTGTCAATGAGGTTGCAGTAGCTGTCTTTTTAGGGGCGTTTGGACTCAAGGCAACACTAATATATGCCATTAGCGGTATAATGTTGGGTGTTATTGGAGGTTGGATACTCGGCAAATTTCGTTTGGAGCGTTACCTTAGTCCTTGGGTGCAGCAGATTCAGGCGCAAAGCGAGGTCGAAACAGCAGAGTGGCAGTCCGACAAAGTGCCATTTCTTCGCCGTCTGCCAACCATTATCAAAGATGCTTGGGGTATTGTGCGTGGGGTTCTTCTCTATGTGCTTATCGGTATTGGGATTGGGGCTGTGATGCACGGTTACGTTCCTGAAGGTTTTTTTGAGGAGCAGCTCTCTGTCGATAAGTGGTATAGCGTTCCCTTGGCTGTTATCCTTGCAGTGCCGATGTATGCCAATGCTGCTGGGATTGTGCCAGTGATTCAAGTTTTTGTAGCCAAAGGTGTGCCGCTCGGAACTGCTATCGCCTTTATGATGGCTGTCGTAGGACTATCAATCCCCGAAGCCACGATGCTCAAAAAAGCAATGACTTGGCGATTGATAGGTGTGTTTTTTGGCACAGTTGCTCTGTTTATAGTGGTGTTAGGCTATATGTTTAACCTATTTTTGGTTTAAAATACTCTCTGTCTTATTGTTAAAAAAAGAGTTTGCAACTGTGTGTCGCAAACTCTTTTACTCTATATTGACCTCTGATTTATGCTTTAGGAAGCTTCTCCAGAGCGTTGTTTATGCGTTTTAGCGTCTCCTCCTTGCCTAGTACCTCGGTAATGGCAAAAATCGAAGCTCCACCGCTACCGCCAACTATCGACAATCGAAGCGTGTTCATAACCTGACCCATAGGTAGAGAGTTTTCGGCAATCCAGCTCTTAACAGCAGCTTCGGTTGTTGGTTCGTCAAATGTTTGACAGCTAGCGAGTATCTCGCCAATTTTAGCCAAGTGAGCAGGGTTGTCGCCTTTGTAGAACTTGGCTACAACTTTCTCGTCATACTGGGTCGGAGTTACAAAATAGTAGTGCGATTGCGCCCAGAAATCAGTCAGTAGTGTGCAACGCTCCTTAACCAAACCGCAAACTTGAGAAATCATCTCATAAGGAGCTTTTAGACCTCTCGTTTCTAGTTCGTGTTGCAGATGTGGCACTAAGTCGTCGTTCGACGTGTGGCGAATATACTCGCCATTGAACCAACGAGCTTTGTCAGGATCGTAGCGTGAACCCGATTTGCCAATGCGCTCAATCGAGAAGCTTTCAATCATCTCCTGCATACTCATCACCTCTTTGTCGCCTCCTGGACTCCAACCAAGCAGAGCCAACATATTTATAAATGCCTCTGGTAGGTAGCCGTCCTCTCTAAATCCACGAGCTGTGTCACCCTCTTTTGGTATCCACTCGAGCGGGAAGACTGCAAATCCGAGCCTGTCGCCATCACGTTTACTTAGCTTACCCTTGCCGTCTGGCTTAAGAATTAGCGGAAGGTGAGCAAATTCTGGACGCTCCCAACCAAACGCTTTGTAGAGCATAAAGTGAAGCGGAAGCGATGGCAACCACTCTTCGCCACGAATAACGTGAGTAATCTCCATCAAGTGGTCATCAACAATGTTTGCAAGGTGATATGTAGGCAGCGCGTCAACGCTTTTGTAAAGTACCTTGTCGTCAAGTGTCGAGCTGTCAACCACAACCTCGCCTCTGACCATATCCTGCATAACAATCTGTTCGCCAACAGGCATCTTGAAACGAATGACATACTGCTCGCCCGATTCAATGCGACGTTGCACCTCATCTGCACTCATATTTAGCGACGTTTTTAGTGTTTCTCGCACCTCGTGATTATAAGCAAATGCACCTCCTGCAGCCTCTCTCTCCCCGCGAATAGCACCAAGTTCCTCGGCTGTGTCGAAAGCATAATAAGCCCAGTCGGTTTCGATTAGTTGTAGCGCAAATTTTAGATACAACTCTCTACGCTCACTTTGACGATATGGCGCGTGAGGACCTCCAACACCTACCCCCTCGTCAATCTCGATTCCGCACCATTGAAGTGCCTCGATAATGTACTCTTCAGCTCCCTCAACAAAACGTGCTGAGTCTGTATCCTCGATGCGAAGCAACATTTTGCCGCCGTGATGACGTGCAAAAAGATAGTTGTAAAGTGCGGTGCGAACACCCCCTATGTGCAGTGCCCCAGTCGGTGACGGAGCAAAACGAACTCTTACCATATATATGAATTATTAATTTTAAATTATCTATTTCTAATCTTCCCTTTTTACACAAAGGGGAAGGTAGAACCTATCCGCAGAGTAGTTCTCAATATTGGAAAGTAGAGAGTTTATTGTTTCTCTATAATCTCTTGTATAAATTTCGGAATATCAGTGTTGTTCATCACACCGCTAAACTTCTCAGCCCCAACGCCAATTGCAAAAACAGGCACAAAGGCTGCAGTGTGTGAGCCACTCGTAAATCCAACACCCGCTTCTGCATTGATAGCCTTGCTCTTATCTTTGCCAACAACTCCTTGGGAACCATCTTGGGTAAAGAGAAGATCCATCTTTGTTCCGTATCCAGTTTTATCTGCTCCTAGTGTCATACCGCCAGTTTCGTGGTCGGCAGTTACAACAATTAGGGTCTGGGTTGGATATTTCTTGTAGAACTCCAATGCAACTGCTACGGCGTTGTCCATATCAATAGTTTCGTAAACAATCGAAGCAGCATCGTTTGAGTGTGCTGCCCAGTCGATTTGCCCACCTTCTATCATCATAAAGAACCCTTTCTTTGCATCTTTGTTGAGGTACTCAATCGAACGTTCAACCATCTCGGCAAGAGCCATATCGTCCTCTTTGCGGTCAATAGCTAGGGCGATGTTTCCACTGCTTTTGCCCTCTTTTTCAACCCAAACAACTTTTTTGCCTCTCAATTTAGCATCTTTACCTCTAACAACTGTGTATCCACAATGTTTCGAAATACTATCGTAGTAATTATCGCTTATTTTCAACAATCCGCTACCTGCGTATAGGTCAAAACCAGTTTTAGGTAACCAGTTAGCTATCTCTTTATAATGACTTCTCGACGATTGGTGAGCGTAGAACGCAGCTGGTGTGGCGTGGTCGATGCTCACTGATGTCAAAACCCCAACTTTTAGTCCCTCATTTTTCGCTTTTACCGCAATACTTTCTAAATCTTGAGAGTGGTCGGCATTCATTCCGATAGTTCCTGAACTTGTTTTCTCGCCTGTTGCCAGTGCAGTTCCTGCTGCTGCTGAGTCAGTAATCAGACTATTTGAGCAATAGGTCTGTGCCATACCAACGTATGGAAACTGAGTGAAATTGAGTGCGTTGAATCCAATCTTACCCTCACGAGCAGCAAGTGCAGCTTCGGTAGTTTGAACGTGAGCAAATCCCATACCATCGCCGATGAAGTAGAAAATATACTTTGGCGACTGTGCAAATAGAGTGACTGACGCAAATAGCAATACAATCGAGAGTGTAAGTTTTTTCATTATAGGTTTTTTTATTAATTTGAATTAACAGTTCAAATGTGTTTTTTAATAGAGGAAATTATTAAAAGGGTAGCGACCGCTTTGAAGTTCACGAACCATTTTGTAGATGTCGCTGCGTAGCTTCTCGATATTGGTGCGATTGGCGGCAGATATAAATATCGAAGGCGTATCCTTGCCAATCCACGAACGCTCCAACTCCTCCAAAGTACGATTCTCCGCCGTTGCCTCACTCAAATCATCTTCATCTTTTTCGATATATGTATAGGCATCTATCTTGTTGAAAATTATATAAGTAGGTTTGTCGGCAGCTCCAATATCTTTGAGCGTTTGGTTAACCACATCAATTTGTTGTTCGAATTGCGGATGCGAAACATCGACTACGTGCAACAATACATCTGCCTCACGTACCTCGTCAAGAGTCGATTTAAAACTTTCGACTAGTTGGTGAGGTAGCTTGCGAATAAATCCGACAGTATCACTTAACAGAAATGGCAAGTTCTCCAACACAACCTTGCGAACAGTAGTGTCGAGAGTTGCAAAGAGTTTATTCTCTGCCAACACTTCGGTTTTTGCCAACATATTGAGTATTGTAGATTTACCAACATTGGTGTAACCCACAAGTGCAATCCTTGTAATTGAGCCACGTCCCGAACGTTGAGTTGCCATTTGACGGTCAATTTTTTTGAGCTGTTCTTTGAGTCGCGAAATTTTGTCGCGAATAATGCGGCGGTCAGTTTCAATCTCAGTTTCACCCGGTCCACGCATACCTATACCTCCTCGTTGACGCTCCAAGTGAGTCCACATACCAGTCAAACGAGGTAGCAAGTACTGCATTTGGGCCAAATCAACTTGTGTTTTGGCATAAGCAGTCGTAGCTCGTTGAGCAAAAATATCGAGAATTAGGTTAGTTCTGTCCAGTATTTTTAGCTCCAATTCCCGTTCGATATTGCGAAGTTGCGACGGCGATAATTCGTCGTCAAAAATCACAGTATCTATCTCATTCTCTTTGCAATACTCCTTGATTTCGGCTAGTTTCCCTTCGCCAACGTAAGTTCTGCGGTGAGGGTTCTGCATTTTCTGGGTAAACTTTCTCTCGGTTACTGCACCAGCAGTTTGAGCTAGAAATTCGAGCTCATCGAGGTATTCGTATGCTGTTCGCTCTCCAACTTGAGGTGTGATAACTGTCACAAGCACACAACGTTCCGCTTTTTTATCTAAAAAATCTCCTTTTTCCATTTTGCTTTTGTTCAATGTACCACAAAGATACTCCATAAATGGATATTGTACAATTCAATTGTGTGTTTTTTTAGGTTTTGAATAAAACTTCGAAGCTTTTAACGAAAAACAGAGTGCCGCAAATCTTAGCACTCTGTTCTTATGATATTTAATGTAGTCGTTCGACCACTTCAATCTACCTTGTTCTGTTCTTCTAGTTTTGAAGAACGAAGTCGATAGGCATATTGTAAGTGAAACGTACCGGTTTACCGCGGTTTTTACCAGGAGCCCATTTTGGAGATTGAGAAACAACTTTGATAGCAGCTGCATCTAAATCGCGGTCCTGACCACGTAGTACTTTAACGTTCGAAACCGAGCCATCGCGTTCAACAACGAATGAAACAACAACACGACCTTGTACGCCGTTTTCTTGAGCCATAGCTGGATAAACAGCGTTACCTTGACACCAAGCACGGAAAGCGTTAATGTCTTTACCTTGGAATGTTGGCATCTCTTCAGCAGTCATCACAGGGATGTCTTCGTCAACCTCTTCGTCAGGTTTTGTAAATGTTTTAACTTCAATCTCTCCTAAATCTGTAAATTCGTCAAAGATGCTGAAATCAGCTTCGATTTTTGAGTCGTCTTTTACGATTTTGATAATCTCAGAGATCATCATTTGCTGACGTTTAACTGGTTCTTGTGGTTTTTCTTCTTGAACAGTTATTTCAATCATCTCTTGTTCTGCAATATCGCCACCAAGGTCAATCTGTTCAATAACCTTCTCTTTTTGGCTCCAGCTAAAGAGACCGATAATTACTGCTAGAGATAATACAATTCCTATTTGTAGGAACAGTGAACGTTTGTTCTGAAGATCCGCTTTTGGTGATTTTTTAACTTCCATAGCTATTATTTAATGTTATTAGTTATCGAAAAATTGAGTTTGACAAACAGTGCTCAAAATAGACTGCGCACACAACATTAGGGAACTCGCCCCAATTATTATTCACAAAACTACAACCCTTTTTTTTATTTTCCTAATTTTTTCTCTTTTTTCTTGCCCCTATACATCAATTTAGTTAAATTTTTTTGCTTCTAATTGATTTTGGGGAGTTTATTTTAAGCTCTAGTACTCCATTCTGCTCAATAACTATTGCTTCAACTTCGACTATTCCCAGTTCAACAAAATCGTTAATGAACTTGGCGTAACTCGATGTAGTTAGTGTTATGTGAGAATCGTTCTTTAACTCTTTCAATACTCTTGCTGTGCCATATCGTCCAGATTGAACCTCGAAATAGAGATTGTCAATTTGTACCTTTCGTCCAATAATATAACGCTCTAACTCGTCTATTTCGTATTTTCCCACCTTTAGTTGCTTGTCGCTTTTTGGGTTGACTCTTATAATCTCTTGAGCAATTGCAACGGTTGGGATAGCCTCAGGGGTGTATTGTCCACTCGTAGGAGGAAACCCTATATTTAGTTGTCCGTCTAGTCGCACCGCAACCATTCCTTTGAGCTTGATGCATAGAGTCGAACCAGTTGGGTATAATGAGTGGCTATCATAAAAACCGATATGTACTCTAGCGGTGCGGTAAGTTTTTAGGTATGGATTGTCGGTTTGTTCTTCAATGTAAATCTCTTTATAGAAGTTGCCACTTGAGTCATTGGCTGTAACAATGCCCTCGATTATTAGGTCATCTTCAATAACGCTAATTGAGCTTCTGAGTTGCGAGATTGAGGTATTAGCGTTCCAAGTGTCGTTATTGCTTGAGTTCAAATCTGAGAATTTGTCATAATTGCAGCTGCAAAGTGAAATTGCAATAAGTATCATCGCAATTACTTTTGATGAGGATGACAATCTTTTCATCTCTATTTTACTTTTGGTTGGTAGTATATTCTACTTTGTAGCAGTGGCTAAAGTGAGGGAATTTGATAGCTGGCGGGTTATCGAATATTCCGTAGATTGTCGAGCCAGAGCCACTCATTGAAGCATACAATGCTCCTTGCCTGTACATTTCACCTTTAATAATTGACAGTACTGGTAGCTTCTCGAAAATAGACTCTTCAAAATCATTTTTCAAGACTCTATGCCATTCACGAACGGGGTATTGTATAGCCTCGCTGGGCATAATATCTGGCAATCGAGGAGTAATCATACTGTAGGCCTCTTTGGTCGAAACTCCTACATTGGGTTTAACAAGCAGGATATAGTATCCTCTTAGATCTATCTCAATAGGAGAGATTAATTCGCCTCTTCCCCTTGCTATTGCACTCTGGTTTTTAACAAAAAACGCTGTGTCGCTGCCAAGCTCTGCGGCAATGCACTCTAGTTGTTCGTTACTTTGGTTTAATTCGAAGAGGTTATTGCAAAGTTTGAGAACAGCAACGGCGTTTGCCGACCCTGCTCCCAAACCCGCACCAAATGGTATCTGTTTGTAGAGGTGAACCTTAGCGTTTGGAAGGTTGAACTTTTTTTGCATTAATTGGAATGCTTTTACGCACAAGTTATCGTTGGGGGGACAGTCTATTGCGATGCCTCCTGCCGAAAACTCGAACTCAGAACTCTCTATCATCTCCACTATGTCGCATAGGCCTCCGCCTATTGGAAACATAATAGTTTCTATCTCTGTGAATCCATCTTCACGCCTCTTTAGTAGGGCAAGTGAGAGGTTTATTTTGCAGTTGTTCGAAATAATCATATCTTTGTACTATGCAGCTTAAATAACCTAAACGGTCAAGGTTCTGTATTTGATCGCAATTAAATATGTACAAAATTATGAAAAAATTTCTACTTTCTCTAGCAGTTATACTTTTAACCGCAACAACTGTCCAAGCTCAAAGTCATAAGGTATTAAATTTTGGTGTTAAGGTCGGTGCCAATATGAGTACTTTGACTGAGCTGCAAGACTGGAACAGTACCTTTAAAACAGGCTTTACAGCTGGTCTTTTCTTCGAACTTCGCCCTATTAAATTAGTTGGCGTAAGTATTGACGCACTCTACTCTTCGGCTGGTACTAAATTCTCTTTTGAAAATTGGAGCGCCGATATTAACTTAGGTTATATCGATCTTCCAATTATGGCTAAGGTTTATCTTTTTAGAGGGTTATCTGTAAATGCTGGTGTTATGCCATCATTTTTGATAAACTCTTCTATTTCACATGCCCTGTTTTATTTTTGTCTGTTATTGATGCTTTAATTAATATGTTCCCTAGGCTATGGATTCCGCTGTGGCAGTGATTCAGAGGAGAGCTCAGAGGAGGATTACTCCATGGACAACCTCCTGGACACACAACACTCCGAAGACAC
>CAMTOL010000078.1 GCA_947074135.1 uncultured Rikenellaceae bacterium | reverse complement strand
TCGAAAAGATTGCTGTAGATAATAAATTGTATGAGTTTTCTGAAAATATTTAATCAAAGACAACTGTATTGTTAAATTATTTTAAAAACCACCTTTATTACATATATTTGCAAAGTTAACCAATCTAAAACTTTGTCAGATATGGACTACATTCCAAAAACCTATCGGCCACTGCTTGTACCCGAAACCCAAGAACAAGCTATCAAAGAGATTAAAGATCTTTTTCAAACTACTCTAGCTAATAATTTGCGACTTCGTAGAGTTACTGCGCCATTGTTTGTTCTGTCGGGAACTGGTATTAATGACGATTTGAATGGTGTTGAAGCACCTGTTAGTTTTGAAATCCCTTGTATGGGAGGTGTTAAAGCTGAAATAGTTCACTCTCTTGCTAAATGGAAACGACTTAAACTTGGTGAGTATCAAATTGCACCCGGTTATGGACTCTATACAGATATGAACGCTGTTCGCTCGTGCGAAGAGTTGGATAATCTTCACTCACTTTATGTTGACCAATGGGACTGGGAGCGTACAATTACTAAAGAGGACAGAACACTAGACTTCTTAAAAGAAGTTGTGCGACAAATTTATGCTACTCTTCAAAGCGTTGAACTTGAACTCTATAAAAAGCACCCACACATCACTCCTAGACTTCCCGAAGATATATATTTTATTAGTGCTCAAGATCTATTAGATCGTTATCCAACACTATCGTCTAAAGAGCGTGAAAATGAGATAGCTAAAGAGTATGGAGCTGTTTTTGTGATGGGCATTGGCGGCAAACTCAGTAATGCAGAGATTCACGATGGACGCTCGCCAGACTATGATGACTGGAGTACTCCAAACAGCGAAGGATTCTGCGGTCTGAATGGCGATATAATTGTGTGGAACTCTGTTCTTGAGTCGGCTTTCGAAATTTCGTCGATGGGTATTCGTGTCGATAAAGAGGCGCTCGTTCGCCAACTTAAAGAACGTGGAGAGGAGCGTCGTGCAGAGTTGAAATTCCATAAAATGTTGCTCAATGATGAGTTGCCACTATCTATTGGTGGTGGTATCGGTCAATCTCGCTTGTGTATGTTTCTGTTGAAGACCGCTCATATTGGCGAGGTTCAGAGTTCAATCTGGCCTGATGATATGCGTTTGGAGCTTGCTAAAAATGGTATCTTTTTGAAGTAATTTTTTTATAGTATATGCAAAAAATAGAGCCTCAGTTTATAGCTATAAACTGAGGCTCTATTTTTGTGTATTTCCAATTAAATGCAGATCTCTATTTTCTAAGTTCAAAGTCTGGTCCTAAATATACTTTGCGAACAAACTCATCGGCAGCTAATACCTCAGCAGTTCCTTCACGAATAACCTTGCCTTCTACCAAAATATAGGTGCGGTCAGTAATCGAGAGTGTTTCGTGAACGTTGTGGTCGGTGATAATAACTCCGATTTTAAGCTCCTTAAGTGAAGCTACAATGCTCTGAATCTCGGCAACTGCGATAGGGTCAACGCCAGCAAAAGGCTCGTCGAGTAGAATAAATTTAGGGTTGATGGCCACAGCACGAGCAATCTCGGTACGACGACGTTCACCTCCAGAGAGCTGCTGTCCAAGGTTTTTACGCACTTTCTGCAACGAAAATTCATTCAATAAGTCCTCAACCCTCCAATCCTGATACTCTTTGGTGAAATTAGCCATTTGGAGTACAGCTCTAATATTATCCTCAACCGAAAGACGACGAAATACCGAAGCCTCTTGCGCCAAATAACCAACCCCTTTCTGTGCACGTTTATATACAGGGTCTTTTGTTATCTCCTGGTCGTCGAGAAAGATTTGTCCTCCATTTGGTTTAATAAGCCCAACAGTCATATAGAAGGTGGTAGTCTTACCAGCTCCATTAGGACCTAGTAAACCCACAATTTCTCCTTGCTCAACCTCGATTGAAACTTCGTTAACAACTGTACGTGACTTGTATTTCTTAATCAAGTCACGAGTCCAAAGTTTCATCTTTTTTTCCTCTTTTATCTCTTTTTCCTCTGTCATCTAAAGTTAAATTCATAATAATAAACTATGAATTGTGAATTGTGAATTAAAGAATACCGTGTCGTTTAAAAATTCTTTCGATTTTGTCGAAAGAGTAATCAATCTGTTCGAAAGTGTGAGTAGCCATAAACGAGAAACGGATAAGTGTACTGTCTGGTGCAACCGCTGGTGACACAACTGGATTTACGAACAAACCCTCATCGAAAAGTTCGTGAGTGATTTGGAACGTTTTGATGTTATCTCTGATAAACAACGGAATAATTGGAGTTGTAGTATGTCCAACCTCGCACCCCATCTCTTTGAACCCTTTACAAGCATAGTGTGTCAAATTCCAAAGATGTTTTATGCGCTCTGGTTCAGATAGCATAATGTCGATTGCTGCACTAACGGCAGCCGTTGCACCGGGTGTGATACTTGCTGAGAACATATACGAACGAGAGTTGTGGCGAAGATAGTTTGCAGTATCTTTGTCAGTGGCAACAAAACCTCCAATCGAAGCAAATGATTTAGAGAATGTGCCCATAATACACGAAACATCATCTGTCACACCATAGTGATTACAAATTCCTCGACCGTGGTCGCCAAAAACTCCAAGCGAGTGAGCTTCATCAACAAAAATATCGGCGTTGAATTTTTTTGCCAGTGCAACAATCTCTTTTAGTGGAGCTTCGTCGCCTTCCATCGAAAATACTCCATCGACAACAATGAGTTTTACTTTGTCGTAATCACACATCGACAGAGTCTTAGCCAATGAGTTCATATTGTTGTGTTTGAACTTCAAAATATTTGAGTAGCTCAAACGACGACCTTCGATAATAGAGGCGTGGTCTAGTTCGTCTTGAATCACATAATCCTCTCTGCCAGTTAGACAAGAGATAGTACCGAGGTTTACTCCGAAACCTGTAGAGTACAACAATGCCTCCTCTTTGCCAACAAGTTTAGCTAATTTGTGTTCTAGCTCTTTGTGAATATCTAACGTTCCGTTCAAAAAAGGAGAACCTGCACAGCCTGTTCCATATTTGCGAGTAGCTTCTATCGATGCCTCAATTACTTTTGGGTGGTTAGTTAAACCTAAATAAGAGTTGCTGCCGAACATCAACACTCTCTTGCCGTTGATAATTACTTCAGTATCTTGTTCACTTTCTATTGGGCGGAAATATGGATAGACATTTTGTTCTTTTAACCTTTGTGGGGTATCAAATTTGGTTAATTTTGCTTGTAGAGGCTTCATTTTTTATTGTTTGCAATTAAGATTTAGTTTCTGTTAAGTATTTGGATGTAATTAAAAATTTATCAAAAGTAATAAAAGTTTCGTTGACTCCCAAACTACATTTAGTTTTCTCGAATTTATACCACGCCTTGACTATGTATGTCGTGCATATGTATAATTCCTTTGTATTTTTTATTTTGTAGTACAATTAGATTTGTGATTTTATTGCTATCCATTAAATTGTAAGCGTTGATAGCCAAGTCGTCGTAATCAACCACTTTTGGATTGCAACTCATAATATCTTTTGCTCTGACCTTGACCAAGTCACGTCTTTTTTCGAGCATTCTTCTTAGGTCGCCATCGGTGATAACTCCAACAACGACTCCGTTTTCTATCACCGCAGTTGCTCCAAGTCGGTTAGAGCTAATCTCTATAATTATTTTATCTAGGTGGGCTTCGGTATCAACCTCTGGCATTGCTCCCGAAATAATATCGCCAACTGTTGTGTATAGTTTCTTGCCAAGAGCTCCACCGGGGTGAAATTTCGAGAAATCTTCTGACGTAAACCCACGAAGTTTCAATAGAGTCATAGCTAATGCATCACCCATAACAAGTTGGGCAGTTGTACTCGCCGTGGGGGCGAGGTTGTTTGGACAGGCTTCGTTTGTGACAGTTGTGTTGAGTGTATAGTCAGCAGTTTCGTCCAGAAATGAACCTATGTTACCAACCATAGCTATAACTGTATTGCCCATTGCTTTGATAAGTGGTACTAGGACTTTAATTTCTGGAGAGTTTCCGCTTTTGCTTATACATAGCACAATATCAGAGTTCTGTATAACACCCAAATCGCCGTGGATGGCATCGGCAGCGTGAAGAAATACTGATGGGGTTCCAGTTGAGTTTAATGTGGCTACTATTTTCTGACCAATAATAGCACTTTTACCTATTCCAGTGATAATTAATCTCCCTTTTGAGTTGAAGATTAGATTTACTATTTGAGAAAAATTTTCATCGATATAGTTTTCAATTGACTCAATTGCAGAGCGTTCAATTTCTACTACACCACGAGCAAAATCTATGATTGAAGAGTTGTCTAAATTTTTTTTCACGATTTTTTTTTGCAAATATAGTATGAATTTGTCAAAAATTAGTATCTTTAATCTATATTTTCATTTAAAAACGTTGGCTAAAGAATTAGAAGATACTCTATATGAGGCGTTAAAGCGTCACTTTGGTTTTGCTGCGTTCAAAGGAAATCAGGAATTAGTTATCCGAAACTTGTTAAATGGTAGGGATACTTTTGTGCTGATGCCAACTGGAGGCGGTAAATCTTTGTGTTACCAGCTACCTGCTCTTATTTTGAATGGTATTGCCGTTGTTATATCTCCGCTTATTGCGTTGATGAAAAATCAGGTTGATGCTATTCGTACTTTTGCTATGGAAGATGGTGTAGCTCATTTCATTAACTCCTCGCTCTCGAGAAGTGCTCTTACTAAAGTTCGTGAAGATGTCCTCTCTGGTCGAACCAAATTATTGTACTTTGCTCCCGAATCTCTAACAAAAGAGGAGAATGTTGAACTGCTCAAACAGGTTAAAGTTTCATTTTATGCAATTGATGAGGCTCACTGTATTTCGGAGTGGGGACACGATTTTCGACCAGAGTATCGCCGTATTCGCCCTATCGTATCCGAGATTGGAATAGCGCCAATTATAGCTCTTACAGCCACAGCAACCCCTAAAGTACAAGCTGATATCCAAAAAAATCTAGGTATGTTGGGTGCTGATGTGTTTAAAAGTTCGTTTAACAGAGATAACTTATATTACGAGATTAGACCAAAGGTTTCTGCTTCGAGAGAGATAATAAAGTACATAAAAAATAATGCTGGTAAATCAGGCATTATTTACTGTTTGTCGCGCAAAAAAGTAGAGGAGTTAGCAGAATTGCTCAAAGTGAATGATATTAAAGCGTTACCATATCACGCTGGTATTGATGCTGCGACTAGGGCTGAAAATCAAGATAAATTCTTGATGGAGGAGGTTGATGTGATTGTTGCCACTATTGCATTTGGTATGGGTATCGATAAACCAGATGTTCGTTTTGTAATTCACTATGATATTCCTAAATCGTTGGAGGGTTATTACCAAGAAACCGGTCGTGCTGGTCGCGATGGGGGAGAGGGAAATTGTGTAACTTTCTATGCTTATAAAGATATACAAAAGCTCGAAAAATTTATGCAAGGTAAACCTGTTTCTGAGCAAGAGATTGGTGGGTTGTTGTTAAGCGAAACTGTCGAATATGCCGAAAGTACAGTTTGTAGGCGCAAAATTTTGATGCACTATTTTGGCGAGAAGTACGAACAAGATAATTGTGGCTGTTGCGATAACTGTCTGAATCCTGTTACTCGCGAAGATGCAACACTTGAGGTGGAGCAGTTGCTTAATGCTGTTGTTGCTGTTGATGGAGGACAGAAAGGAGATTATTTAGTATCGTTTATGGTTGGTAAGGTTACAAATCTTATTAAAACATATTCTCATAATAAATTAAAAGAGTTTGGATCGGGTAGCGAAAAAGATGAGCTCTATTGGAGAGCTGTGATTCGCGCGGCTGAACTTGAAGGTTTGCTCAACAAAGATATTGAGAATTATGGAGTCTTGACTATTAGTGAGAAAGGGAAACAATATCTTAAAAAGCAATATACAATTGAGGTTGCTTCGAATCGTAAGTTCAGTGTTGATTCTGACGATGAGGTTTCGTCGCAAAACCGAAGTGCTGGTTCTGGTGCTGCCGATATGGAGTTATATAAGATGCTTGAAGGATTGAGAAAAGATATATCAAAGCGTCGAAATTTGCCACCGTTTGTGATTTTTCAGGAGCAAAGCCTAGAAGATATGGCAGTTCAATATCCTGTAACGATGGAGGATATGTGTAAGATTACGGGCGTAGGTATGGGTAAAGCTCGTAAGTTTGGTGGCGATTTCATTAAACTTATAGCTAAATATGTTGAGGAAAAAGGTATTGAACGCCCTCAGGATATGGTTGTTCGTAGCGTTGCTAATAAAAGTGCTGGCAAAGTCTTTTTGATTCAGTCTATTGACCGCCATATGGATTTGCAAGATATAGCAAAAACAAAGGGTTGGAATATGGATGACTTGTTGGATGAGTTGGAGGCTATTGTAAATGCTGGCACAAAATTAAATCTGGATTATTACATTGCCGAAAATGTTGACGAAGACAAGGTCGAAGATATAATGGAGTATTTTAGAGAGGAGGCTCAAAGCGATAGTATTTCAGAGGCTGAGGTAACGCTTGGTGGTGATTATACTACGACAGAAATTCGACTTGTGCGTATAAAGTTCTTGTCAGAATTAGGGAACTGATAGATAATTGAGATATATTTTCAGCTTTAGTTCGTAAAGCAAAAAAAGAGGTCATCGAAAAACTAGTGTTTCAATGACCTCTTTTCTTTATTTGGTAGATATTACTCTATTCGCCTGCAAGATTGCTCGATACCAATACGCGTCCGCAATATTCGCAAACAATTACTTTTTTGCTTGCTTCAATATCAATTTGGCGTTGAGGCGGGATACGGTTAAAACAACCTCCGCAAGCATCACGTTCAACAGTAACTACCGCAAGTCCATTGCGAGTATTTTTGCGAATCCTCTCATATGCATTTAGTAATCTCTCATCAATTTTCTCTTTGATGACACTTGCTTCGCCGTTTAGTTGGTTCAACTCATCAGCACTCTCCTCTTCAATGCTCTCCAGCTCTTTGCGTTTTGCCTCAAGCTCTTTTTGACGGTCCTTGAGTAGTTCGCCTGCTTCTTCTGCCAAGACTTTTTTTGCCTTTGCCTCTGCGTTAAACTCCTTAATGCGTTTTTCGCAAAGTTCGATTTCTAGATTTTGGTACTCAACCTCTTTTCCTAATGATTCAAATTCGCGATTATTGCGCACCTCTTTTTGTTGCTCTTCGTATTTAGCAATTAAGTTTTTAGCTTGTTCAATCTCCTCTTTTTTAGCTTTAACCGCATTTTGAGCAGCTTCTACTTCTGATGTGTGTTTGGCAATTAGGGCTTCAGCACCAGCAACAGCATCTTCCATATCATTAACCTCATTAGGAAGTGAACCTTTTATATGGTTAATTTCGTCAATGCGGCTGTCGATTAGTTGAAGCTCATAAAGAGCTGCAATTTTTTCGGCAGTCGAGAACTCTTTAACATCACTGCTGCTCTTAGGTGCAGCTTTAACAGCGGTATCTTTGGTTGTGTTTTCTGCACTTGTAGTGCTCTTTTTTGATGTTGCAGTCGATGATTTAGTTGCCATTTTTTATAAAAAATTGAAAAAGTTAATCTCTATTTATTAACTGTTATTACTGGGTTGTAATAAAAATTGTGGGGTGCAAAGGTAGTAAATTTTTTCGAAATAATACTCCTAAAAATCTCAATAGCAAAAATTTCGCTCTCAAAATGACCAATATCGAAAAGTGAAATGCCGAAAGTTGCCATATCTTCGAAGTTATGGTACTTCAAATCGCCACACAAATAGGCGTCAACTCCTGCTCTTTTGGCACTGTCCAACATAGAACTGCCACCACCCGAGCAGAGTGCAATTGTTCGAATCTCTTTACCACCTTCACTATAACGAATTGATGATAAGTTTAGTATTCTTTTGAGTTTTTTTGCAAGCTCATTTGGTGTGATACTACTATTGAGCTCTCCAACTCGACCAAGACCTTCGTTTGAGCAGCCATCAATCGGTTCTAGTACTTTGATTTGTTGCAGTTCTAATAGTTTTGCTAGATAATCGTTTAGTCCGCCTTTGCAGCTGTCTAACGAAGTGTGAGCACTGTAAATTACAATGCCGTTTGCTATGGACTCTCTGATAATTCGCCCTTTTTCGGTTAAATCTGTGAAATTACGCACTCCCTCAATCAACATTGGGTGGTGTGTAATAATCAAGTTTGCCCCAACTTTTAACGCCTCTCTTAAAGCAGCCATAGTGACATCTAGAGCAAGAAGTGCGCCACTGCACTCTCGCTCCAGCTCATAACCGATTTGTACCCCGCAATTATCCCACTTTTCTTGCAAAGTAGGCGGTGCAAAATCCTCTATAGCTTCAATTATTTCGTTTATCTTTGGCATTGTTTGTTATTGTAGGTTGTTAAAAGAGTGATAGTTGTTCGAAACGCGTGAAGTGTTCCTCTGCGGTTGTTTGTTCGTTGTTTTCGTAAGGTTCGGAGTTGTTATCTATCTTTTGTTCACCATTTTCTGTTTTTGGGGTTGCGTTAAAAGTTTGAGGTTTATACTCTACCTCAATAGCTTGTAATTCGTCTATTTGTTCACTTTTAATTACAATTTGTATGTCGTCTTGTTCTTTATGTACCTGTTCGGCGGTTTCAATCTCTTGGCGGATTTCGACGAGTGTTGCTCTGATTTTTTGCAATATTTCAACCATACTCATCTCGCCTTTCGCAGCAGCCTTTCGTTGCATCATATAGGTTTCAGCGCCAGAGAGAGTCATCTTCTTCTCCTTTACTAGATGGTATATTAGTTTGAGATTTTCAACATCAGTTGGCGTAAAAAGACGATTACCTTTTGCATTTTTTCGTGGAGCGATAGCCTTGAAACGTTTTTCCCAAAAACGAATAGTTGATGGAGGTAAATCAAACATCTCGCATACTTGTCCCATTGTATAGTATAGGCGCCGATTCTTTGCCATATTGATTCTGTTATTATGCTTGTAAACCTAATAATTGTTTTTGATGAGCAAATTTAACTATTTTTTAGATATATTTGTGCTAAATATACGCATTTATTTTTCTTTTTCAACTTTTTTAGATTTATTCTTTCACTTGCTTTTATGATACTTTTTAAACCAATTACTTCAGTTGTAGTTAAAGGGAGGGGTATTGGTCGTACACTTGG
>CAMTOL010000077.1 GCA_947074135.1 uncultured Rikenellaceae bacterium | reverse complement strand
TTGGGGTAGGTGGGTGCGTTCGGTTGGGGGTGAAGTGGTGTTAAGTGAACGGGGCGGGATGTATGTGCGGGGAGATAGCCGTGAGGGCATGGCGGAGGTTAATGATCGGCGATCTGTGGAGTTAGGGTTTGGGAAGGCGCGTCAGAACCTTAGGAGTTTGAAAAAAAGTCGTAAGAGCGTTGAGGAAGAAAGAAAGGATCAGTAAAAAAAAGGGGTTAAGGTAAAATTATGTTAGATTTGGGAGGTGTAAACGTAGATTATAATCACAAAAAAAGAGTTATTAGAAACAAATTTATCAAACAAAATTATTAATCATTCACAATTAAATTTTTAAAAAAATGAAAATGAAATCTATTCTAATGTCTATGTTAGCCGTTGCTACATTGGCAAGTTGTAACCAACAGAAGGGTGACAACGATCTTGATGGAGCTCCTCAAGCGCTGAAGCTTCAGTTCTCGAATGTTACTCAAACACGTACGATTGACACTCCTGCATCTCCAGGTACAATTGCAGCTAGTGATTTTGCATCAGCAACTATCTATTTCTTAAATTCAACAGGCGGTGCAGCTTCACAAGCAAACTATACTATGGATGCAGCTGATATTGCAACAGCGGCCTCATCAGGTTTAATTATCGAGCAAGTTACAGCTGATGTAGCTTCGATTGTAATCAAGGCAAAGAAGAGTGGTGGTGAAGAGATGACCTCAACGTCAAACATTAATTCATACCAAAAGACTTTTGCTGACATTGAGACTTTCTCATATGAGGGTTCAGCTCTAGCTACTTGGAATGGTGTTGATATGATTCACGGAACACACAAGCTTTACAAAGCATCTGTAGATCTATATCCAGCATTTGCACGTATCGAGGTGTTGGGTGGTATCGACGCAAAGCCAGCGTATTCTTTGGGAGCATTGATTACAGACGTTTCAGGAAATCAGTTGTATGAGCACAAATATGATGCAGCTTACAAAGCAGCTAATTCAATCACTGATGATTACTACTACAGCATTGACTCTACTCTAGATCTAGTTAAGGATGATGCAACTTATACTCCAGTTGCAGCTAAGAAGTTGGTACAAAAAGGTTTGTATTCAGCTGAGGTAGATTCGATTTACGTAAACAATGTTTATTTGACATACGGAGCTACAACCCATATATGGAATCAAGATGTACCAATGGGAACATGGAAGACAGCGTACACAACAGGTGGTACTCACGAGAATATGTGTGATGTATTGGGAGCAACTAATGGTAAGCCATTTGGTGCAGCGGTAGCAGCAGGTACTGGTCACTGGTGGATGACTTCAAATTCAGCTCCAATAGATCGTAACGTTGGTATTGAAGCAGGTAAGACAGCAGCATATCAAATTTTCCCACAATCATCAACAAAGAGCGACAAGTTTGAGTTGGCAGCAGAGCTACCACACGTTATTGTTAAGTTGAACATTGTTAAGGTTAAGGGTCAACCAGCAGAGAGAGTGTTTGTAAACATTCGTAACTTCAGAAACGATGCAAATACAGAGTATATCAAGTCATTTGAGGCAGGTAAGATCTACTCATTCAGTTTAGATGAGCTTTCTTCAAGACTTAACGAGTATGAGTATGAGATAGTAGCTGGTAAGGTAGTAGAGGTAACACCTCCACCAGTAACTCCAGATCCTGACCCAGATACAAACTTTGACCTAGAGGTTAAGGTGACTATTAAGAACTGGATCCGCGTTAATGTACTTCCAGAGATTAACGACTAATTTGTTTGAAGTTAAAAGGGTGTTAATTGTGTGAATGGTTACACTCTAATAAGATCCGGCAGCCATTGGTTTGGCTGTCGGGTACCAAGAGTAATGAATAGGAATTAAAATATAGTGGTTATGAAAATATTTAGATTGTTTATCGTCTTAGCTTCTTCAGTACTAATAAGTAGCTGTATAAAGGAGGATATGAGTGACTGTTATCCGACGGGTGATAATTTGTCGTTAGAGTTCAAGTACACTGGCAATACTACAGATGATGAGTCTTGGTTCAACAAGATGATAGACAATGTAGGGTTGTATGTATTTGATGAGGGTGGTAACTATTTGTCAGAGTTGACCCAAGTTATTAACAAGGCAAATTTGACAAGTGAAGATGTTCCAGGTACAACATTGCGTGTACCGGGAGGTGGTCGTTACACGATAGTTTGTTGGGGTAATGTAGGCGGTAGCACTTTGATATCTAATCCATCGCCTACAGGAGGTACAGTCAATCACCCCAATTACGATGGAACGAGGTCTTTGAACACACAGGATCACAACTATTATGGCACATTGACAGTTGATGTACCTGCTTCGGGCAAGGTTGGTGGTGTAGTTCGTTTTAGGAGTGCTCACATCAATATGGAGGTGTGTATCAAGAATTTGGTAGGCAAGGAGTATGCATCTATGTATCCAAAGGTAGAGGTGCATTATGCTATGCCACAGTACAATTTTTTTGATATGAGTTCAATTAAGCCATTTAGTCAGTCTTACACGCCTAGTGTTGGATGGAGCGACAGTGATAACGGTAATTTGGCATCTTTAGCTTTGTTTAGGTTTATGGACGACAATCCGATAGTTGTAGTAGTTAAGGATTACAATGGCAAGTCATTGGCGAGTGTTAATTTGCGTCAGACTATGCTTGATGGCGAGATTACAGTAGAGAAGCTCAACGAGGCGTCAGTTAAGTTGATATTGGAGTTTGACATACGTGATATGTCAGTAGTAGTACGAATAGAGGGTTGGTCAAAGAATGTAGCTATTCCAGATTTACTATTTTAGGTAGTAGTTTGTCGATATAAGTTAGGAGTAAAGAAATTAATATATAGAAATAGATGAAACGTTTTTATAACATATTGCTACAATTGGTGTTGTTATCAATTTTGGCGTCGGGTTGTGTGAAATCTTCTCAAGAGGAGGGGGTTTTGGGGAATGACGATGTTGATTTGTCGATAGGCATTTCTCGTGCGGCTGCAAATTCAAATGGATTGGCAGTTGCCGAGGAGATGAGTATTGAGTCGGCATATGTTTACATATTTAACTCTAGTGGAGTATTGGAGAACTCGGGCAACACCGCAGTAACAGGTTTGCCTGTGTCGGTTGATGCACCACCGGCGTCTGATTTATTGAATCACAAGTGGCGAGTAAAGGAGGGAAGGAAGAGTATTTATGTGATATTGAATCCTAAGCAGTTGACACAGGTTTTGGCAGGTTGGAATCCTAGTTCAGCCGCCGATGTAAAGGCTTTGGTAACAACCGATGTACGTGCTGATGGTTTGACGTTGTTCAATTCTTCGGCTAGTGGTGGTTCGAAGTTGATGACAGGTAGTGCGGAGAACATATTGGTATCTACATCCGATGGAAAGAAGACGGTTGAGGTAGATGTAGATCGTCGTTATGCAGGTTTTGAGTTGCATTTGCGTAGGAGTGCGGCATTGGCAGCGGCTAGTGTAAAAGTTAAGGAGATTCGGATTCGTAATATTACTTGGCAGTCTTGTTTGTTCGAGAGTATGCCCCTTTGGGCCGGAGGAGCAACAGACGCTACCGACAATGCGTTGGTACATACGTTTGTAGGCGATCAGGATGTTACAGCTGTAGCCGTTTTGGGCGAGAGTACACCAGTTTTTGATCCGATGTATCTCAATGGAGGTTCTGGTGCTGGTTTTGTTCATTCCAATCGTTATTATGTATCTCCTAGGGCAGTATCTGTGAGTAAGACCGCAGCCAATGATGGTGCAAAGATACCTTATTTCGAGATTAAGGCTACAGTATCAGGCAAGGATGTAGTTTATAAGGCCTATTTTACGGAGTTGACCTCAGAGAAGAAGTGTGATTTATCTCGACCATTGGCATTGGAGGGTAACCATTTATATTATATGCAGGCTACTTTGGGTGTTAGAGAGGAGTTGGAGCTCAATATATTGGATTGGAACGAGTTTAATTCTGATGTAGATGTGTCGAAGCGTGTTTTAGATGTTTCGCAGCTCAAGGTTACCGTAGCTGAGGATTATCCGACGAGGGTACATTTTTACTCTAATCAGCCATTGGATTCGGTTTATGTACAGGTAAAGGGTATCGATGATGATGGTACAGTGATGAATGTAGATGACAAGTATGTAGGTCTTTCGACAAAGGATGCGACTAATTTGCATTACGATGCATCTACTGGTTATGGTTGGATTGATATTTACAATTCCGATTTTATGACTCCTGGTTTGTTTGACCGCAAGATATATTTGAATGCAAGTGGACTAGTGCGTGAGATAGATGTACATACTCGTGTTTCGATAGAGACAATTGTGGAGTTTGAGGAGAGTTATGGACAGAATGCGGTGTTGTATTTGGGTAAGGCCGATGCTGATAATTTTTATAAGGGTAATGGTTGGATTGACGATCCTAGTTGGACAGCTATTGATACCAAGGATTTGGAGGTACCAATCCACGGTTTCAAGGTACGTCGTAAGATGAAGATTACAGCGCCTAATAGCGATAAGATTAAGTTTACGACAAGCAGTGTAGGTATTGATGCTTGGAAGGGTTTGCGAGGCGATCAGATTCCTGCAGGCGATCGTACTTTGGTTATCGATGCAGATGTGCAGGTTCAGATTATAGCTAACATCTCTACTGCAGGTGCGTTTATGGTAGTGTGGGATGTAGAGGATTTTGATACTGGAGCCACATATACAGTTAAGTTGGAGAATAAGGGTCATCGTGCATCGTTTGTGGCAGAAACAGACTTTATTACAGGTATTACGGAGTATGTAAGTTTGACAAATATAGTTGGTTATGGTTTCTTGGACGTGTCGCGTGCAGTTAGTGATGGTGCAATCGACACGAAAGCAAACAATACAGCGTTAGCGCAAGCCAATCCAGGTCACACCGAGATAGATCTAGGCTATCGCTCTGACAGATTGTTAACTCGCAACTCAAGCGAGGAGTTAACCTACTACTATGTAACTCAGACCGGTTTCGGTTACTCTTTAGGCACTGCTAAGATGGCAAAGATCCGTCAATCGGCAGGAGCTGCAACCACTGAAAAAGATTGGGGCTACTACATTCCATCGGGTGATCCTGCAGTAGATAATGTTTATACCACAGATGTTGGTAATGAGGTGGTATTTATGATTGGTAGATCGGAAGGATTAGAAATTACGGATTATACAATTGGAATATCTGAAACTACGTGGACGTGGAATCATTGGGCACAACGTTACTCTTGGTCGGTAACTAAAGATAATTTCTGTACAAATGGTGCTGATGGTCATGATAATAGTTTGAGTACAGAGTTGACATCTGTCCACCAGCGTTTACCTGAGTCAACTTATGGTTGGCCTAATAATCAGGGACTCTACCCTATGATAAATAAACCATACGGACACTTTGAATTTAATGGCAGTGAAGATGCTTGTGCTTATGTATTCCCTCGTGGATATTGGAGAGCACCAACCGAAGTAGAGGTCGAGTCGTGGGCTACAGATTACAAATATCCTCATTCACCAAGTTACGATCAAGGTTTTGTCTTCAAATTTGGAAATAACCCTATTGAATATATTGATCCTCCATACGTTTTGATTAGTAATGGAGCTTACGGTTTTGAAACCTCCATTAGATCGAAAGGAGTTGTAGTTGGACCTTTTTATTTTGCAGCTAATTTACCTGGTTCATTTCACTTAGTTTCCTCATACCCATTAATATATACTACAGATGCTTTAGGTAATATTATCCCTACAGCTACTAGCTCTCCATTAGCTGATTTACGTCCAGGATATGACTCTCGTGATGCTGCAACGGTGTTCTGTATTCGAGATTAATTAGTTTAGAGAAGCAATAAAACAGATTAGGCGAGAGAAAAGATTAGAGGTGCGAGAGGTTGCCTAAGAGGGCAACTAGATTAAGAAAAGTAAAGAAAGCAAAGATATGAAACGATTTAGGATTTTTAATTTGATGGCTGTTCTGTTGGCGACAACGGTAACACTCAGTGGTTGTGTTAAGAATGAATACGACCCAACCAATCCCGAGCCCTGCCCCGATGAGAGCCAAATAACACTCCTTATGGGCGATCAAACCGAAGTCGAAACCCGCGTAATCGCCGCTACAACGCTTGAGCGTACCATTTCGGACGCCTTTGTGTTGGTGTTCGATGGACTCGGTAACTACGTTATCGGCGAAGAGATTGATGTGACTAACCAAATCACGTCGAACGGCTCCAAAACGCCTAAAATTAAGCTCACTATCCCCATTGCTCCAGGATACCAAGTCATAGTGCTGACAAACACTGGTGTAACCACCGGGCTACCCTCAACTATCACACTGGCAACGCTCAATACGCTGTTCGACTCTAAGAAGTGGAGCATCAACCAAGCAGGTGCGCTAAGTGGCAAGGGAATGCCGATGTATGGCAAGATTAGTAGCTGGGCAAGCGGTACACAGTGCGAAATGGTTAGAGCGGTTGCTAAAATCGAGGTTAAACTAGCCGACGACATCGCCACTAACGACGTAACAGGTCGCTTTACCAACTCAAATGCCAACCTAAAGTATGGTATTTACAACACTATTCGCACCAGCGTAACAGACGACATCAAAGGCAATATCATCGACAATGGTACAATTAGTGTGCCTGACGGCATCGTCTTTACGTCAAGCGTTACAGCCGACAACTCAATGCTGACGCAGTATGTGCTAGGTACGACAGTGAGTGGTGTGACAGCCGACCGAAAGACATACTATATGCCCGAGTACGGCAGTAGTGTGCTCGCTCGTGGCACTGCTGTTGGAGTGTCGGACTGGCACAAAGACCGCCCTTGCGTTATTCTGCACGATGGCGTTAAATACTACCGCCTAGACCTCTGTAAACTCGATGCATTGAAAAATAAGGAGTATATCGACCTAAGACGTAACACCTTTATAACACTCACAATCAAGAAAGTACAGCTCGAGGGCTACAACACACTTGCCGAGGCGTTGAACAACCCCGGCAGTAACCTCGATTTCGATATAATGGTTGACGACGAGCGTGGCGCAGTTATCACATCTAATGGCGAGTATGCGCTAGTGCTCTCGAACGATGCTAAGTTGCTGTTTGCGCACAATGGCACATACGACGTGGCAACTGTTCGCTACCAACTATCGAGCCAGTACACCCCAGCCGAGCAACCAACGACAAGTATCTCGGTTGCAGGTACTTCGGCGTCTTTGTTCGAGCTCTTTATTGCAGATTTGGACGGCAGCAACGAGCTGTCGCTCAATGATGCTCCTAGAACATTCTCGGCAATCGAGAAACGGATAAAAGTGAAAGTTCGTGACAATACAACAACGTTCAAAGATGCTATATATCTGCGAGTTGGCAATATTTACGACACTGTTATAGTTGAGCGCCGCCCAATGGTTGCTCCCGATGTCTATGCAGGTTCTATGGCTGCCACAAACTCTACCGAAACGGTGTGGAGCGAGAACTGGGCAGGTGTGACAGTAACCAATAACGGGTCGGATATCGACTTCGTGTTCCCACGTCAAGCTATAACCCAAACTGTGCGAGGTAGCGTTTTTGGCGCAATTACGTCGAATGGCGATGCAATTTCGGATAAGAAGATAGCGAAGAAGATGGATGTCGAGATTTTGCGCCAAGGTACCGATATTCGGGAGATTGTGGAGTTCGAACCAAGCTATGGGCAGAATGCAGTCTTCTACCTAGGTAAAGCCGATGCCGATAACTTCTTCAAAGGCGATGGCTGGATTGACGACCCTAGTTGGACAGCAGCGTCGCCACTTAACTTAGAGATGCCAATTCACGAGTTTAAGGTACTTGCGAATGTGAAGATTACAGCGCCTAATAGCGATAAGATTAAGTTCTCGCCAAGTAGCGTTGGTATCGATGCTTGGGTTAATAAGACTGGTGCGGATATGACTGCTGCGGAGCGTGAGATATTTATTCCTGCTGGTACTTTGGTTAAGATTTATGGTTATATTTCGACTGCTGGAGCGTTCCAGTTGGATTGGAAGGTTGAGAGAGTTGATGATGGTGCGTATTATGTTGTTACAGTGGATAATATGGGTAAGCGTGCGTCGTTTGTTGCCGAGCAGAATTTCATCACTGGTGTTAACGATGCGCTAGGTTTGACTCGTGTTGTGGGCGATGGTGTGCTAGATATCTCGCGTGTGGAGAGTGCAGGTATAGTTGACACGAAAGCGAACAATACCGTTCTTGCGCAAGCTAACCCAGGTCACACCGAACACGACCTAGGCTATAAATGTGACCGTTTGTTAACCCTAGATAAAAACAAGGAGCTGACCTACTACTATGTTACCCAAACCGGCTTCGGTTACTCATTAGGCACAATCAAGATAGCAAAGATTCGCCCTAGCGAGGGAGGGTCAACCACCGAGAAGGATTGGGGTTACTATATCCCATCGGGCAATACTACACTTGATAACAAATACACCACCCAAATCGGCAATGAATTGTTATTTGTGGTTGGCAGATCAGATGCACTTGAAATATCCAATAATGTTATTGGAGCAAGTTGGGATAGTTGGCTAGTCGGTAATCATACTTGGTCTACTACTATGGATTATTGTACAAATGGCGCTGTAAGTGATGATCCCAATCCAAGTACCGAAGTTACATCTGTCCATCAGCGTGGACCAGTTGGTACTTATGGTTGGCCAAATAACAATGGACTCTACCCAATGGAGAATAAACCATATTTTCATCATCCATTTGGTGGTACAGATGATCCTTGTGCTTATGTATTCCCTCGTGGATATTGGAGAGCGCCTAGTGAGGCAGAGGTAGAATCTTGGGCTACAACTTACAAATACCCACATATACCATCTTATGCACAAGGGATTGCTGTGAAGTTTGGTTCTAATCCGATAGAATACATTACCGCTCCATATTATCTTACAAATAATGGATTGTATGCTCTTTCAAATGATACTAAGTCAAGAGCAGTAAAGCTAGGTAAGTTATTGTATGTTTATAGAATACCAAATAGTCATACTGGCCCAGCAGCAAACTGTATGTATCCGTTAATCCATAATAATGGAGCCAACTCTGCTCCTGCGGAATTTATTGGTGAAGTTAGTGAATTTAGACGTACAGTTGCGGAGTTCTGTATTCGTGACTAATAAATGCTAAGTGTCATTGCGGGGTAGAGCCCGCAA
>CAMTOL010000076.1 GCA_947074135.1 uncultured Rikenellaceae bacterium | reverse complement strand
AATGGTACGTGCAATGTCCTTGTTTATTTTTGATGCAGGAGCTTTGACCAATTTGTGATTGGCTTGTACTGCGTTTCTGATACGTGTCAGAAAGTCTGCGATAGTATCTGTCATTTTTTTGACTTTTTTGTTTAATTTATTAAATTGATAATCAATGCGGTATCGATAGCAATACACTTCTACACAATACAGCAAAGAGCTGCAAAGGTAGTAAAAATCTGTTAATTAGCAACATTTTTTAAATATTTTTTCATATTGTTTTCACTAATTCAGCCATTTAAATAAAACAATAAAGAAAGGTCAAAGAGTGTCAGATTTTAGAATCTTTGAACAAAACAATATTTAATTTAACGAAAAAGAAATTAGTAAAGCTAAACACTAATTTTTCTAGTACGTTTTTGTGATGTTGATGATAGTGTGGACGGCTTTGAGCATTGAATCAAGCGAGGCGTACTCGAAACGGCTGTGTGGATTCATTCCACCTGTGAAAATATTGGGACAAGGCAGCCCCATATAGCTCAACCTTGCGCCGTCAGTCCCTCCTCGTATCGGAGTTATCAACGGCACCGCTCCAGCCTCCTCTATTGCATCAATTGCACGCTGAACTATCTCAAAACGAGGCTCTACAACCGAACGCATATTTAGATACTCGTCCCTAATCTCAACACTAACCCCAAACTTAGCTGCCGACTCCTGCATAAACGTCTTGCGCTGCTCAAACTTCGCCGAATCGTGCTCTCGAATTATATACTCCGCTCTAGCACTCTCCACACCTCCCCTAAGCTCCATCAAATGAAAAAATCCCTCTCTGTCTTCCGTCGTTTCGGGGCGTTCGTCAACAGGCAACTCATTATGCATTGACATTATAGTCTGTAAAGCATTAACCATCTTCCCCTTTGCATAACCAGGGTGAATATTGCGCCCCGTAGCACTCACTACCGCACGAGCTGCATTAAAATTCTCATACTCCAAACACCCCTCGCCACCGCTATCAATAGTATAAGCAAAATCAGCCCCAAACTTCTGGACATCAAAAAAATCGACCCCACGCCCAATCTCCTCGTCTGGCGTAAAGGCAATTCGGACTTTACAATGTTTTACCTGCCCATTGCTGATAAGATAATTAGCTGCTGTCATAATTTCGGCAACCCCAGCCTTATCGTCGGCTCCAAGCAAAGTTGTACCATCGGCTGTTAGCAGCGTATGCCCATCAAAGAGCGCCAACTCTTCAAAATCCTCTTTCGAAAGATAGTGCTCGCTCTCACCCAATCTCAACGGCACACTGCTATCATAATTCTCGACAATCTGCACCGCCACACCCTCACCACTCATCTCGGGCGAAGTGTCAACGTGCGCTAAAAACCCAATAGTCGGCAACTCACCACAACCCTCACTTGCCTCGATAGTGGCTGTCACATAGCCATAATTATCCATCTCGACCTCGGTACAGCCAATTGCGGTCAACTCCTCGGCAAGAGCTTTGAGCAGCACCAATTGAGCATCAGTCGATGGATATTTAGAGCTACCATAAGCAGAAGTTGAGTTATACTTCGTATATCTTACAAATCGTTTTAAAAGCTGTTCTTTCATAATTATAAATTAAAATGCACATAACATTTTTCTGATTTTTTTCAGAAAGCGATAATTGTTAAAAAGCGGCATTCAAAGTATTAGATGAGATTAGAGTGTAATTTTGTCGATAAGCTCTAATTCTGCGTTCGAAAATTTGGTATTCTCGAGAGCTTGGAGGTTATCTAACAACTGCTCCACTCTACTTGCTCCTATTATAACTGAGCTTACCCGCTCTTTATTGTACCGAGGGTCAACAGACTCTGCCAACTGCCACGCCAGAGCCATTTGAGCAAGGGTCTGCCCTCGTTGTTGAGCAATTTCGCGAAGTTTGGCAACTTTTTGGCGATTAGTTTCCACCTCATCAATTTGCAAAAAGCCACTCTCTTTGGCTGCTCTCGAATCACGAGGCACTCCGTCAATATACTTATCGGTCAACTGTCCTTGAGCAAGTGGTGAAAAAGAGACACAGCCAATCTCCATCTCTTTATGTAACGCAAAATGCTCTTTCTCAGGCGTTCTATCTAGCAACGAGTATCGACGTTGGTCAACGACACAAGGTGTTCCCAAATCCTTGAGTATAGCAACAGCCTCTTTAAGTTTGTCAGCAGGATATTTCGACAGACCAACATACAACGCACGCCCACTTCTAACAATATAATCTAGCGCACCCATAGTCTCCTCAAGAGCAGTATTTGGATCATAACGATGAGAGTAAAAGATATCAACATATTTGAGTCCCATTCGTTCTAACGATTCGTCGCACGACGACACTAGATACTTCCTCGAACCCCAATCACCATAAGGTCCATCCCACATCAGATGCCCAGCCTTTGAAGTAATCACCATTTTATTGCGATGCTCCTTAAGGTCACTACTAAAGACCTTGCCAAACGTAAATTCGGCAGAGCCTGGAGGTGGTCCGTAGTTATTTGCGAGGTCAAAAACAGTGATTCCTTTTTCATAAGCTGCAAGAAGCAGTTTACGAGCGATTACAAAGTCGTCATCACGACCAAAATTGTGCCACAATCCAAGCGAAAAATCGCTCAACTGAAGCCCATAGCGTCCTAATCTACGATAATTCATTTTGAGTCTTGTATAAAGGATTATTGGGGATAAAGAGAATTATAATATGCAAAGTTAACAAAAAACAAATAGATAAGCACTATAAAACAAAACTGCATTTGGCACGCTATTTGCATAAACTACCATCGAGTGCTGTTCCGATAATACCCATCGGGATACAGAGCAGAAAAGGTACAGTTGCAGGTCTCATTCTTTCTTCTACACACTACACTCTTTCCAAACGAGAACTCCTGCTTTTTCCACTTAGTATTTGCACAAAAAAGGGTGTTTCCTCATCGGTTACACCCTTTTTATTTAGATAAATTGCGTTTTAGAGTACTCCTAAAGCAAGTTTAACAATAATCTCTACAATAGCCACAACAACTAGCGCAACAAGCACTTGCCATATTTGGACTCTATAACAGAGTATCTTTTTTATCCAACTCACAACTTCGGATATCTATTTTTTCAAGAATTTACGTGGCTTAACCATATTTTCTGGTTTTAACACATCGTCTAACTCCTCTTGGCTCATCAACCCTTTTTCGAGCACCAGTTCGTAAACTCCTCGTCCTGTTTTAAGTGCAGTTGCAGCCAATTCAGTCGATATATCATAGCCTAGATATGGATTGAGAGCTGTTACAAGTCCAATACTATTATAAACCATCTGTTTTAGGTGCTCTTCGTTAGCAGTAATACCATCGACACACTTATTTTTAAGAGTACCCATTGCATTACACAACATTTCGATACTTTCGAACATAGAGTGAACAATAATTGGCTCCATAACATTGAGTTCCAACTGACCAGCTTCAGCCGCAAAGGTAACAGTTAGGTCGTTACCAAAAACTTTGTATGCTACTTGATTAACCACCTCTGGAATAACTGGGTTCACTTTACCAGGCATAATTGTTGAGCCTGGTTGCATAGGAGGCAGGTTAATCTCATTGAGTCCGCAACGAGGTCCACTCGACAAAAGTCGTAGGTCGTTACAAATTTTCGACAACTTAACCGCCAAACGTTTAACCGCCGAAGAGTAGATTACAAATGCACCTGTATCGTTTGTTGCCTCAATCATATTGTGAGCAGCTTTGAGCGGATAGCCCGATACTTCAGCTAAGTGTTTAACACAGAGCGGAGTGTAGTCAGGGTCTGAATTTATACCTGTTCCGATAGCAGTTGCTCCCATATTAATCTCCAAAAACAACTTAACATTTTGAGTCAAGCGGTCAACCTCTTCATCAAGGTTTGCTGCATAAGCCTCAAACTCTTGACCTAGAGTCATAGGAACTGCATCTTGAAGCTGTGTACGCCCCATTTTAATAATATGAGCAAACTCCTTACCTTTAGCTCTAAACGACTTTACCAACTCTTTAACTTGCTCAATCAAACGTTCATTTGAGAATAATAACGCCAATTTAACAGCCGTTGGATAGGCATCGTTAGTTGACTGACTCAAATTGACGTGGTTGTTGGGGTGAATTACCTTGTACTGTCCACGTCCATAGCCCATAATCTCAAGCGCACGATTCGCAATAACCTCATTAGCATTCATATTGGTCGAAGTTCCAGCACCACCTTGCACCATATCGACAACAAAATGCTCTTTAAGTTTTCCGGCAATAATCTCATCACACGCTTTGATGATTGCTTCAGCTTTTTCGGTATCAAGCAACTCTAAATCGCAGTTAGCCATTGCAGCACCTTTTTTGACAACGGCAAGCCCTTTGATTAAGGCTGGAAAAAAGTGAAGACGTACACGAGAGATATTGAAATTCTCCATTGCACGCACAGTTTGAATACCAAAATAGTATTCTATAGGAATCTCACGATCTCCTAAAAGGTCGTGTTCCACTCTAGTTGCGCCACTAAGTGGCATTTTAGTAATATCCATTCTATAATAATAATTAAGAATTATGAATTAACATAGACATTTGACGTTGCAATTTTTGTGCTTCGTCAGCTGCTTTTGCTGCAAAATCATCATCTAAAGAGGCATAAATAATACCTCTTGATGAATTTACCAACAATCCACACTCACTATTTGCACCATATTTATAAACCTCCTCCAACGAACCGCCCTGAGCTCCAACTCCCGGAACCAACAAGAAATGGCCAGGAACAATCTTTCTAATATTCTCTAGTTCAACAGCTTGAGTAGCTCCAACTACATACATCGTATTATCTTCACTACCCCACTCTTTCGACGTTCTAAGCACTCTTTCGTAAACTCTCTCGCCGCCTTCCAACTTCAATAACTCGAAATCTGCCGCCGAAGGATTAGAAGTAAGAGCCAAAATAACAGCCCACTTGCCTTCAAAATCCAGAAACGGTTTAACACTATCGGCACCCATATATGGAGCAAGCGTCACAGCATCAACGTCCATCTCGTCGAAAAAGGCACGAGCATACATAGCCGAAGTATTACCTATATCGCCACGTTTGGCATCGGCAATAATAAACTGTTCAGGATAATTCTTACGAATATACTCAACCGTCCTTGCAAAAACACTCCAACCACATTCGCCCATCTCCTCATAAAACGCTAAATTTGGTTTGTAGCTTACGGCATACTGCGCCGTTGCATCAACAATAGCACGATTAAATTCAAAAACAGCATCTGCATTTCCAACCAATGGTTTTGGCATCTTTTTGCTATCTGCATCTAATCCTACACACAAAAACGAACTCTTTTTTACAATTTCTTTATACAGTTGACTCTTATTCATATTTTTTTTATTAATTGCAATGTTATCATTCCGTAAATATAACAATATTTTTGATTCAATAGTTATTTTTTCGAAGATTTTAAAGAAGAAATCACATATCGAATCAAAAGTGTTGTTGGTTTAAAATGGAACGGAAAATATCGATAGCAGGTAGATACTCGTTTTCTCAACTCTTTTTTAGGTTCAAGACTTCGTTTAATTAACATATAACTCATCGAACGATAGGCTAATCGCTCATTATACGCTTTTCTATCTTCGTCAATATCTATAGAGTATAGAGGCAGCTTATCGTTCCATTTTTGGTGATAGACAACCGAATATTTATACCACGTTTCATTGAACGACCCTTTCGAAAAATGCTCCACAAGAACTGTATGACAGACGTAGTTCATATACCCATTAGCAAAAACAGAGGTAGCGAAGTCTAGGTCGTAGAGGTGGAACCCATCAAAATTAATATCGTCAAATCTAACCTCTGCCCAAACATCTCGCCTAACAAAGAGGCATAGACCATCAAGTGTCACAACTTTAGAAAACTCATCTTGATCGGGGTTTACACTAAAGACTCTTGTACCACTAGGTATTGTTTCTAAAATATTTATTCGCTTATACCTCTCATTCAAGTTCCACGTTGTCATCGTTTTACTCTTACCTTGCGACCCAGCAAAACCAATCACACCTGTAGAGGGGAGAGAAAGTTGCTCTACCATTTTTTCACCCCAATTTTGCGTATGAAACGCTATATCCTCGTGCGCAAAGCAGAGGTACGGATATTTTGCCTTTTCTGCTCCAACGTTATAGGCTTTACAGAGCGAGTAGTTCTCCACTCTATTATCGACCACAACAAACTCATACTCAACCCCAATAGTTGACTCTACATTAATTTTAAATGCTTCGAGTTTTTCGGGCGATACTGAACAAACTACAATTGATATCATTTTAGATAGTTAATGATAAATGGTTAATGATAAATCTAGTTACAAATCAAATAGGTTTCGGGCTGCGCCACAACTCTTAAAACCACTGATTGCACGTTTAATCTTGTTTTTGAGCATCTTGGACTTCAACTTCTTGCCATTAGGCTCTTCGTTATATTCACCCTCAATCGACTCACCTCGTTTCAGAATTGTACTAACAAAGGTATTAGATGTTATACCCCACTTCATCAGAAACTGACGGCTACCTTTGTTCTTCTTAACCCTGCCAGTCGAACGAGCCTCGAAGTGGTAAACTCTACTCTTTGAGAGTCCTCTAAAATAGCGAACGCCAGCCATATACAACTTTGCCGAAAAATCGGGATCTGAGTACATTCCAGGGCTAAATTCGGTGCTATATCCTCCAACCAAATCCCACATATGGCGATGAACAACATTGAGCGGCCAAGTCGAACCATACCAATCTCGATGCTCAAAATTATTGTAATTCTCCAACAGCTCTTGCTCCTTGAAATTCGCTGTACTATCGCCAAAATCGGCAGGAGCTATCACACTGCGACAGTAGAACGGACGCGGCTGGAGTAATGTACTTGATATAAAGAAACGATTATGCCCCAATCTCTCAATCTCCTCCCAAAGATAAAAGTCCCACTTTGGTAAAACATACATATCATCATTTGCAAAGGCTATATAATCTGTTTTAACCAACCCCCGAAGCGCATTGAGAGCATAACAAACTCCAACATTTTCGCTCGAAGCCACATACTCATATCCACTCTTTTCGACCCACTCCAACGTACCATCACTACCATCGTTGACATAAATTAAAATCTGGTGTTTATAGGTTGAGTTCTTCTCAATGCTATCGACACACAACTTCAAATACTCCAAATTATTCCAGGTGGGTATAAGTATCGAAAACTTCATTACACTATCTTTCGAATTAGTCATTATTATATTTTAAGAGGTTATTCTTTGTCAAATTTAATATAATTACCCCAAAATCCAATAGCTTCTTCGCGTTGCCAAGCGTGAGCAGCCATAGGAAGTCGTTTCCCATTGACCTTAAACGCTAAATCTGGTCGCATATCAAAAGCAAATTTCAACGCAATTTTGTAGTTAGGGATTTTCAGATAGTCGCTCATCCAAAGACATAGAAACACATCTTCTCCTGCAAGAGTGACCGCATTATTATCGAGCCATTTTCTCACCTCTTCGCCATACCTAGTCGTAACATTATGCATTGCACTAACTTTACGAAGCGAAAAACCGCCATTTCCAACCCTATATGAATGACTAACCCTATACCTACCTCGACCTCGGTTCAGCAGATTTTTAACCCTCCACACTGCGCCTGTAAGTAGGTGTCGCCATCTCGATTTTGTAATCCAAGGAGCCCCAATATAGTCATAATCCATCTCGACAAACTCCATCAACCTATCCTCGAAAAGGTAACAATCAGTTTGATAAATAAGAATAAAGTCACTATCGGAGAATAGATTATAAAAAATAGGGTTCAACATCAAAGCATTATATGCAGCTCTACCGTCAAAACACTCTTGAGGCAATCGACGAAATTCGATTTGAGGAAAGAGAGAGAGAATATTATCAAACTCCATATCGCGAGGTACAACAGCCACAATTGGATATTTTCCACATAGCTTATCATACATACTCTTTAATGCGACTTTTTCGTAAGGGTCTAAAAAGTCACGATACAGAGGAACTACAATTGTGAGTCTATTATTCATCTGCTTACTCTTAACTGATATAGATAACACATCAAAACGTGTATCTCGAAAGAACAGTGATGCAATCTATCTGCTCTTTTTATTAATAAATGGTGACCAAAAATCAATTACCCCCTCTCTTTGCCAAGCGTGAGCTCCAGTTGGAAGTTTTTTCTTATTCATTTTGTAAGCCACATTTGGACGAGTATCGAAAGAAAATCGAAGTCCTACTTTGAGTGGCGCAATACGGAGAACATCATCGAGTGCTATGCAAAAAAAGACATCTTCGGCATAATATTTTATCGTTTTATTCCAGTGTTCAGCTTTATGTGCATATTTTGTTGTTGCCTCAATAAATGATTTAACTTTTCGAAGCGAGAAACCGCCATTTCCAACTTTAAAATTAATTCTATGACGCACCTTTGATTTATGCAGCATCTTAAAGACTCCGTTGCGGAAAGTCCACCACGGTTTTAGAATTGTCGCACTATATTTATATTTCGGTATCCAAGGTGAACCTATATAGTCATAGTCTAAATCTATAAACTCATCTAGATGGTCTTCAAATATATAACAGTCGGTTTGATAGATAAGCATATACTCAAAGTCTGAGAAAAGCTGATAAATTTCAGGCTTCATCATCATATGGCTATAAGTCTCCCAACTCTTAAAATTCTCACTTGGCATTCTTCTGACCTCCAACTTTGGAAATTGCAATATAATTGAATTAAACTCAACATCTTGAGGCACAAAAGCAATAATTGAATACTTATCACCCAACACTTCAAATACTCTCTCTAGTGACGTTTTCTCGAAATCATCTAAGAAATCACGATAGAGGGGTATTGCGACAACCAGTTTTTTGTTCATTTTAAGTTGTTCATTTTAGGTTTAACCGAGAAACTATTTCATTAAAGATTGATATAGTTTTTCGACTTGCAGAGTGAGGGTATCTGCATTAAATTTTAGGAGCGCTTCTTCTCTTGCTTTTAAGGTTAGTTCTTCTCGTTCGGTTTTCTCAAGCGCGAGCGCTTTATTTACAGCCTGTCCTCTTTGGTTATCATTGTGGGGGTCATTCTAAAATGCCTCGTTACACCCCGCCTTTGGCAGTCAGCTAACTTTTGAGGTCACATCTGGACACACCGCCCG
>CAMTOL010000075.1 GCA_947074135.1 uncultured Rikenellaceae bacterium | reverse complement strand
AGGTAGACGTGCGTAGTGATGTGCATCTCGTATATATTGAGAGGGTTGATCAAGAATAGTGCACTACAGACTTTGTAGGTCAGGTTTGGGAACCTAAAACTCCGTTCTGTTGGGGTGACGAGGAGTTTCATATGGAGCTTAACGGATCGCCTGTGATTTATGAGGCTCATATCGGTATGGCTCAGGAGAAAGAGGGAGTTGGTACTTATAAAGAGTTTGAACGAAATGTTTTGCCCCGTATCAAGAAGCTGGGCTATAATGCTGTTCAGCTAATGGCTATTGCAGAACACCCATATTATGGTAGCTTTGGATATCACGTATCCAATTTTTTTGCACCTAGTTCTCGCTTTGGCACTCCAGAAGAGCTAAAATCGCTTATCAAGGCAGCCCACTCTATGGGTATAGCGGTCATTATGGATATTGTTCATAGTCACTATGTTAAAAATACTTCCGAAGGACTTAATCGATTAGACGGAACAGATGAGATTTACTCTCCAGCTGGTGAAGGTGGCAATCACCCTCATTGGGATAGTAAGATTTTTAATTATGGTAAGCACGAGGTTCAGCACTTCTTGTTAAGTAATGTCAAATATTGGTTAGATGAATTCCATTTCGACGGCTACCGTTTTGATGGTGTTAGCTCGATGATATATTACCATCACGGCTATACTGATTTTATGAGTGAACCTTATAATGCATATTTTGGTAATGAGGTTAATCGTGATGCTATAACATATCTTACTCTTGCTAATAAATTGGTGGGAGAGGTTAAACCTTCTGCAATTACTATTGCCGAAGATGTTAGCGGTATGCCGGGTATGGCTATTGCGATTGAAGATGGTGGCATTGGGTTTAGCTATCGTCTTGGTATGGCAATCCCTGACTTCTGGATTAAATATCTCAAAGAGGTTCCTGATGAGCAGTGGAATTTGTCGGAGATGTGGAGTGTGATGAATGATAGGCTGCAAGATGTCAAGACTATTGCTTATTGTGAGAGTCACGATCAAGCCTTGGTTGGCGATAAGACTATTGCTTTTAGGTTGATGGACAAAGAGATGTATTTCTCGATGAACAAGGAGTCTAAGAATCTCATTATTGATAGGGGTATTGCTCTGCATAAGATGATTCGCCTTTACACGATTACGTTAGGAGGTAATGCATACCTAAATTTTATGGGCAATGAGTTTGGTCATCCCGAGTGGATTGATTTTCCTCGCGAGGGAAACGATTGGAGTTACCAACATGCGCAACGTAACTGGAGTTTGGTCGAAAAAGAGTATTTGAGATATAGGGATCTTGAGACTTTCGATAAAGCGATGATTAAGTTGGTTCGTCGTCACCATATTTTAAGGTCTGGCTATGCTTTCAACTTGCTCAACGACGATGATGCAAAGACAACAGTTTTCGAGCAGGCTGGTATGGTTTTCGTTTTCAATTGGCATCCAACCTTCTCGTTGATGGATTATAAGATTCCAGTTCCAGTGCCAGGTAAGTATAAGATGATACTTAATTCTGACGATGAGCAGTTTGGAGGATTTGGTAGAGTTGAAGGTGAGGTTGAGTATTTTTCGTTTACTGAAATGGGTCGTCACTTTATTAGAATTTACAACGTAAGTCGTGCGGCTCAGGTCTTTGAGTTGGCGTAATTAGTCGGAAGTTAAGTAAGAGTTGTATAACGACTCTCGTTAATACTAAATACAAAATGAGGAGCTACCTTTTGATAGGGTAGCTCCTCATTATTTGAAAGTTATTATCCTTAAAGAACTATAGTGACATATTTACTATTGCTTCGTAAAGTTCTTGTTTGCCGCTTGTTTGTGCAGGTTCGCCCTTAGCTTTTGCGTAAGCCACAACATCTTCGAGTTTTAATGCACCCTTTTCAAATTCAGCACCTTTACCACCGTCAAATGTACTGTAACGCTCTTTAACTATTGAGCAGTAAGGTGAGTTTTCGAGAATATCAGCAGCAGCTAGAAGTGCTTTAGCAAAAGCATCCATACCAGCGATGTGCGCAATAAAGATATCCTCTAAATCGGTTGAGTTACGACGAGTTTTAGCATCGAAGTTAGTGCCGCCACCTTGTAAACCTCCACTTTTAAGGATAACCAACATAGCTTGAGTTAGTTCGTAAGTGTCGATTGGGAATTGGTCGGTGTCCCAACCATTTTGATAGTCACCACGGTTAGCATCGATAGAGCCCAACATACCTGCATCGGCAGCGCATTGTAGTTCGTGTTCGAAAGTGTGACCAGCTAGAGTTGCGTGGTTTACCTCAATGTTTAGTTTGAAGTCGTTTTCGAGTCCGTGAGCTTTCAAGAAACCGATAACTGTTTCAGCATCAACATCGTATTGGTGTTTAGTTGGCTCCATTGGCTTAGGTTCGATAAGGAAATTACCTTTGAAACCTTTTGAACGAGCATAATCACGAGCAAGAGTTAGCATCATTGCAAGGTGCTCTTTCTCACGTTTCATATCGGTATTGAGTAGAGTGCTGTAACCTTCACGACCTCCCCAGAATACATAGTTTTCGCCGCCAAGTTCGATAGTTGCATCGATAGCGTTTTTGATTTGAACCGCAGCACGAGCTACAACATCGAAATCAGGATTTGTAGCGGCACCGTTCATATAGCGTTTGTGTCCAAAAACGTTGGCAGTTCCCCAAAGTAGTTTAATTCCAGTAGCAGCCTGTTTCTCTTTAGCATAAGCCACAACAGCCTTTAGGTTAGCCTCATACTCCTCGATTGAGTTGCCTTCGCACACCAAATCAACATCGTGGAAACAGTAGTATTCGATGTCTAGTTTAGCCATAATTTCGAAACCTGCATCAAGACGAGCTTTAGCCACCTCTACAGCTGATGCTCCGCAGTTCCAGTCAAAAGTTTTAGTGCCACCACCGAAAGGATCGTTACCGTCAGCGCATAGTGTGTGCCACCACGCCATTGAGAAACGACACCACTCTTTCATCGGTTTGCCATAAACCATTTGTTCTGGGTTGTAGTAACGGAAAGATAGTGGGTTTTTGCTTGACGTACCTTCAAATTTAATCTTGCTGATTGAAGGAAAAAATTCTTTACTCATTGTTTTATTAGTTTAGTTTATTGATTGTTATTAACAGTTTGAAAGTTCGTTTATAGTTGCTTCGCAGTCTTACAAATCCTGCGGATTTGCGCTTTTGGGTTTTTTTCGTGCTTCGCACGGGATTTTATGTCATTACTCTACACAACCGCTACACTTTCCCTTTTTGAATAAAGGGAAAACCAAAAACTTTTCTGAAAAACTGCATTTTTCCTCTTTTGTTATTTTTTTAATTTTTAATTTTCAACTTACTGAGCCATAAGTCATAGGCTTTTAAACTCTCGTAACGTTCACTTTCGATTGGCTCAATGGTCTTGATTTTTTTCAAAGTCGCAAATGCCTCATCGCTGTCCTTATAAATACCTGCTCCCATACCTGCGCCACGAGCAGCTCCAACCGAACCGTCGCTATCGTATAGTTCAATAGTTGCGCCAGTAATATTTGCCAAAGTTTGGCGAAAAATAGGGCTCAAAAACAGGTTTGTGTGACCAGCTCTAATTGTGCGAGTTTCGATACCCATTTCGTTCATAATATCCATACCATACTTAAACGAGAAGGCGATTCCCTCGTGTGCGGCTCTAATAATATGTGCTTTAGTGTGTCTTAAAAAGTTTAGTCCTTCAATCGAACAGTTAATCTCTTTGTTGCTCAACACTCTCTCTGCTCCATTGCCAAAAGGAATGACCGAAAGTCCCTCGCTACCAATGGGAATTGGTGCAGCAAGGTCGTTCATTTCGGCGTAGCTAATTCCTTCGGGTGCAACGTTGTTTTTGACCCAAGTGTTGAGGATTGCAGTGCCATTGATGCAGAGCAGAACTCCAACTCTGGTGTTCTCTGGAGTGTGATTGACGTGCGCAAAGGAGTTAACTCTCGATAGTGGGTCGTATTTTGCAGTGCCATTGACACCATAGACCACGCCCGAAGTACCTGCTGTTGCCGCAATCTCGCCAGGATTAAATACATTTAGCGATAGAGCGTTATTAGGTTGGTCGCCAGCGCGATACGTTACTGCAATGCCCTCCGAGAGTCCAAGTTCAGAGGCAGCCTCTGCGCTAAGTTTTCCAGCATCGCCGAAAGTTGGTACTAGTGGCGGTATGATAGAGGTCGAAAAACCGAAGTAATTGAAAAGCTCCTTTGCGGGTGCTCCACTTCTAAAATCCCAACCAATGCCCTCGCTAAGTCCGCTAATAGTTGTGTGCGGCTCGCCTGTCATTCGCATTGCTATATAGTCGCCCGGAAGCATATAATACTTAACCTTAGCGAAAATTTCGGGTTCGTTATCTTTAACCCAAGCCAGTTTGGCTAGTGTAAAGTTGCCTGGAGAGTTGAGCATAGAGCTTAGGCAGAGCTCGCTACCTAGGGCTTTCATAGCTGCCTCGCCATATGGTACAGCACGACTGTCGCACCAAATTATTGCGTCACGAAGAGCATTTAGCTGTTCGTCAACCACAACAAGTCCGTGCATCTGGTATGAGATGCCGATAGCGGCAATATCGGTAGGATTGATTTTAGAGCTGCTGATAGCAGAATGAGTAACTTGTTTGAGATTCTCCCACCACATATCGACTGACTGTTCAGCCCAACCTGTTTTGATGGATTTAATCTCCATCTCTTTTTTTGGGAAGAAGTCACTAGTGACTACCTCGCCAGTTGCTGCATCGACTATACTTGCTTTGACCGAAGAGCTTCCTAAGTCGTATCCTAATAGATATTTCATTGTTATTTATATTACTTTTTCCAAAGTTTAGACATATCTTCTAGCGTTTTGCCCTTTGTTTCGGGAACCATCTTCCATACAAACAATGCTGACAACAACGAGAATATAGCGTATATTAAATATGTACCCCCTACACTCCACTCACTAAGAGATGGGAATGACGACGATACCAAGAAGTTCGAAATCCACTGTGCAGCAACCGCAATTGCAACCGCCTGTGCACGAATTGTATTAGGAAATATTTCGGAAATCATTACCCAACAGATTGGACCCCAACTCATCATAAATGATGCTGTGTAGATGATGATAAATACCAACGCTGCTACGCCAATGCTGTCAGTGAACGACAACCACGCAAGAGCAATCATCCCAATCATCATTCCCATTGAACCAGTAATAAGCAGAGGTTTTCTGCCCCAACGGTCAACAGTAAGAATAGCTACAACTGTGAAAATAATGTTGACAATACCCATTACCACAGTTTGAACCATCGATGCATCGCCCGAAGCACCCATATTTTCGAAAATACGAGGAGCATAGTATAACACGACATTAATTCCAACAGCTTGTTGAAAAAATGACAACAAAATCCCAACTACTATTACCAGAACTCCGTAAGTTAGTAGAGGTTGACGTTTTTGTGCGACTGTTGCCTTAATCTCACTTAGAATTGTGCTTGCCTCCTTGCTTCCATTGATACGGCTTAGAACAGAGAGTGCTTTATCCTCTTTGCCTGTAAGCGTGAGATAACGTGGTGTTTCGGGTACGAACGATACCAACAGACAGAAGAGTCCCGCTGGAACTGCCTCGCTCAAAAACATACGTCGCCAACCAATTTCGACCATAGCCTGTTCAATTATTGTGCTAGTTTCGCCCAAATTATTGCGAATTAGATAGTTGATAAAGTAAACGACCAACATACCGAAGATAATTGCAAACTGGTTCCACGAAACCAAACGCCCTCGCATACGTGCAGGTGCAATCTCTGCAATATACATCGGACAAACTGCCGAGGCCAAACCAACACCAATACCTCCAAGTACACGATAAACATTAAAAACTGCAAGAAGTCCCATTGTAGGCTCGCCGTAGGTCAAAATGCCGCTTTCAGGGTTCCAAGATCCCACTGCCGAGCAGAAGAACAGTATAGCCGCCATAATTAGCGAGCGTTTACGACCAAATCTCGAAGCGAGTAGTCCAGAAATAGCCCCCCCAATCACACACCCTATAAGTGCGCTCGATGCGGTGAATCCGTGAAGAAATGAGGTATAATCGTTACCAAGTCCAGAAGCGAAGAATGCCTCAAGAGCGCGTTCTGCGCCAGAAATTACTGCTGTGTCGTACCCAAATAGCAGACCGCCAATAATGGCAACCATCACTATTGAGTAGAGGTAGAGTTTACTACCGTTTGCGTGAGTTTTAGTCATAATACTAATGTCTGTTTATTGGATTTTTGAGTTCGTTAACTTTTATACGGAAAGGAGCTACCGGGATATTGTCATCATTAAAAATAGAGGCTACGCTGTCGTTGTCAAAGGCATAACTAATGCAAGTAATCTCGCCTTTAATTTTGCTTACATCAGCCACCAATCTCGTTTGGTCAACCTTTGCGCTTACCTCTGTAATTGCACCGTCCGATGTTCTAACTCTTATACTATTAACCTTTCCACCCTTTGTGTTGAGTGATTTAAAGTCGCCATCAAAGTCAACTATTACACTATTACCTTTACGGTGAGCACCCTTTGCCGTTGGGCTTTGATAAGCACCACTATATTTCGAGTATGTGCGGTCTAGTGCCATATTTGCCAATCTAATACCAACACTGTGTTTGTCTTGAGGATGAATGTCTTTTACGTTATCAACCAGGTCATTAACTATAATCATACCTGTATTAGAGACTTGTTTGGTTATCAATTCCTGTTGTTCACGAAGAATTGCAGGACCGTTATCGGTAGAACCATACGTAAATGGTGCAATCTGTACTAAATAGAATGGGAAATCCGAATTAAAAGCTGTTCTCCACGAACCAATCAGGTGTTTCATCAATCGAGCATATGTTTGAGGACGACCAGTGTTTGCCTCGCCTTGATACCAAATCGCTCCGCCAATAGAGAGTGGTTGAACTGGATATATCATCGAGTTGTAGAGTAGTCCCGGCTCTTCTGGCCACCACTCGTTGTTAGAAAAATTGTAGAGCGAAAGCATTGGATCGCCTTTGAGAACCTCCTCTGGTATCCAAGTTTCGGCTGGAGTTCCTCCCCAGGCAGCTACTATTATACCCACTGGAATATCCAGCTCTTCGCTCAGACGGCGTGCAAAAAAGTAGCCAACTGCGCTAGTGCCTCTAATTACCTCTGAAGTGGCAACTTTCCAACTTCCTCCACAATTATCCTGTGGGGTTTGTGCTGCAGTTCGAGGTAGATGAAATACTCTAATGTTGTCGTAATTTGCCTCGGCTAAGTGTTTTTCGCTATCTGTGACGCCATTATTAAAGTTCCACTCCATATTTGATTGACCACTGCACAACCAAACCTCACCAACCAAAACGTTGTTTAGTTTAATTGTGTTCGAACCAATAAATTCGATAGTGTGAGGTGTTTTATTAGCTGTTGGGGTCTTAATTGTTGTTGCCCAACCGCCACGATTATTACCTCTTGTTAATACGGTATCTTGAGGGCTCCAACTAGCCACAATTTTGATATATTCTCCTGTGCCAGAGTTGCCCCAAAGTGTAAGCTCTGAGTTTTGTTGAACAACCATATTGTCGGTTAGAGGAGACCCGAGGCGAACTTGCGCCCAGAGTGTTGATACTGTTAGAGAAAATAGCAGTACAAATGATAAGGTTTTTCGTAGCATACTTTTTTTGAAATAATTGTTTAATAGGTTTGAAAAAACTCCCTAAAGTTATTAAAAAAGTGTTAGAAACTAAAATTATTTTTTATTCAAAGGTTCATAGTCAAACCAATCGAAATCGACAGAGCCTCTTTTCTTTCCACCTGCAGCATAGAGTCCAAACATTACTCCAGTAAAGCCTCCCGCTGTTTCGCTACTTAGAAAACGAGTATCTGCCTTGCCTAACGATTTGAAATCTTTGCCGTTGGTTGAGTAGTAGAAGTTGTAGAAGTCTGGTTCTGCAACTATTCTAAAGAACACCTTGCCTTTAGGAACGGTTACTTCGCCTACTGTGTGTCCAATTTCGCCAAGTCGGCAGAATAGCTTTACAGATTGTTTGCCTCCGGTGAGTTGGGTTGTCGAGATATCGTAGTGGTAACGATTTGTCATATAGACTGACAATCCACCCTCAACTCCAGTTTCACAGCCGTTGAGTTCAATGCTAGTTGTTGCTTGACAATCAATGTGTTGTTGGCGACGACCCACGAAAGTAGGAGAACCCCAGCCATCGGTGTGAATTGCAGTTGGACGAAGACTTAGGTGTCCTTTGCGTTCTGCTAACGAATAATTTTCCATTTTAGGATTGAAGAGGTAGCACCAGTTTAACGGCATCTTTTCGCTGTCGAAATCAAGTCGTGTCGGTTCAGACGTTTTGGGTTGTTGAGGTAGCGTTTTGCACTCCATTTCGAGTTGCATTGTGCCATCTCCATTAATAATTGGCCAAGCGTTGCGTTCCCAAGTCATAGGCACAAGGAAAGTTTCTCGACCAAGTAGGTGATGGAGGTATGATTGAGGTCTAAATGCTAGACAGACACTCCACCAGCTACCATCAGCAGCTTGAATAAAGTCGGCGTGTCCAATGCCCTGAATAGGACTATCTTGTGCATTCATTCCGATATGCGTTAGAATTGGATTTGCAGGGTTTGATTCATAAGGACCGTAAATATCGCGACTGCGAGCAATAGTTACCTTGTGTCCATATTCAGTTCCACCTTCGGCAATAAGGAGATAGTAGTAGCCATCTTTTTTGTAGATGTGTGGTCCTTCTGGATAGCGACCACCAGTTCCGTCCCAGATTTTGCGAGTTGGAGTAAGCTGTTTGCCTGTTTTTGGGTCAATCTCACAGAGCGAAATACCTCCACCCGGAATCGAAGAGAAGTAGCATTTGCCGTCTTCGAAATAGAACGAAGGGTCAATACCACCTTGCTCCAACCATATCGGTTCGCTCCACTCTCCAGTGGGGTCAGTGGTGGTTACGTAGAAGTTGCCTTTGCTCGAAACGTTGGTTGTAATCATATAAAATACCCCATCGTTATATCTGATTGTTGGCGCGAAAATACCTCCCGAATGGTAAGAATCGTAGAGTTCGAGTTGCGATTCACGAGTTAGACAGTTGCCAATTTGCGTCCAGTTTATAAGGTCTTTGCTGTGGAAAACCGGTACTCCGGGAAAATAGTGAAAAGTGCTATTGACCAATCAAAAGTAATCACCAACTCTGCACACACAACGGTCTGGATAGTAGCCCGTAATTACAGGCTTTGAGTACTCGATACACTTCTGCTTTTCTACTCTTGCACTTATACTTACAACCGAAATAATT
>CAMTOL010000074.1 GCA_947074135.1 uncultured Rikenellaceae bacterium | reverse complement strand
CAGGAATTTTGCTCAAATGAATACGAATGCCAATCGATGAGTTTTTACAAATATTGAGCGCAGCCGAAGCCAAGCCCGAAGTAATATCAATCATTGAAGTTGGCAAAATATCGTTCTCGGCGAGCAGGTCGATAATATCTAGTCGAGCATAGGGCTGAAGTTGACGATTGAGAATATATTTGTGCTTTACGAAAATTTCTCGTGCGGCCTCTGCACTAGCTCCTGCTTTTTTCTCCCGCTCCAATAGTTTCAATCCCATATATGCTCCACCTAATGACCCTGTGATGCAAACTAACTCGTCGGGCGATGCTCCGCTACGAAGTGTTAACCTCTCGCGAGTTACCTCTCCAATGCAAGTCGCACTAAGAGTCAACCCCGTAAGTGATGCCGAAGTGTCGCCACCAATAAGCTCTACTCTATACATCATACAGCCGCGCTCGATACCCATATATAGAGCTTCTGCCTCCTCGACCGAGAAACGTGACGAAAGACCAATGCCTATCATAATGAAGCGTGGAGTGCCATTCATTGCAATAGAATTAGATATGGCGGCTGTAACTAACTTTAAACCAAGATGCTCGAGTGGAGTGTAGCTCAAGTCGAAGTCAATGCCCTCTAAAAAAAGTACCTTGCTAAGTAGTTCCAACTCCTCGCCACGCTCAATTACAGCAGCGTCGTCGCCAATGCCCGTGATAACGGTTGAATTAAAAGGAGAGGTTAATCTTTCGATAAATGCTACGCGACCTAGAGAGCCTATCTGAGTTCTGTTTGTCATTGTTTTTGTGCTTATTTTTCACAAAAATATAAATAATTTAGGTATATTTGCCCGATTTTAGTGTCAAATTTGTAAAAAATTATTAATTTTACCTAGATTACGATTGGCTTAAAAGCCACCAAAGTAGCAAATAATATTTAATACCACATATAAAGAGATGCTAAATTTACTACTATTTGGGCATCCAGGTGCCGAGCAAGGAACTCAAGCGGATTTACTAAAAGAGAAGTATAACTTGTTACATATGAGTACAGGCGAAGTTATTCGAGATATGATTGCTCGTAAAACTGAACTAGGACTCCAAGCTCAAAAACAGATGGAGGGAGGTAATCTCGCCTCTGATGAGATTGTGTGTGGATTGGTTGGAGAGTACGTCCAAAATAATAGCGATGCAGTTGGTATTCTTTTCGATGGCTTCCCTCGTACAACTGCCCAAGCTCAAATTTTTGATGAGATTTTGGATAAAATTTCACAAAAAGTGACTGCTATGATTGCTATGGTAATTCCCGATGAAGTGGTAATTGAACGCATTCAAGGTCGTGCAAAGGTTAGTGGCAGAGCAGACGACCAAAATATTGATACGATTAAAGGAAGAATAGAAACATATAAACGTCAGACAGCTGTTGTGGCTGACTACTATAAAGCGGCGGGTAAATACTTCGAGGTTGACGGTACGCGTTCAATCGAAGAGGTAAATGCCTCGATTTGTGAGGTTATTGACTCGCTTATTAAGTAACCAAATAATTTAAAGATGTACAATTTACTTAAAGGAAAGAGAGGGCTTATTTTTGGAGCTCTAAACGAACAATCAATTGCGTGGAAAGTGGCAGAGCGTGCCGCTGAAGAGGGAGCTGAACTAGTGTTGACAAATACGGCTATGGCTGCTCGTATGGGCGGAACTGCCGAATTGGCCGAAAAACTAGGCTCTATCTTTATCCCAGCCGATGCAACTTCGATTGAAGATTTGGAGAACCTAATCGATAAAACTGTTGAACAATTTGGCGGAAAGATTGACTTTATTCTTCACTCAATTGGTATGTCGCCAAATGTGCGCAAAGGTCGCAAATATGACGACCTAGACTACGGCTTCTTGCAGAAAACTCTTGACATCTCGGCAATCTCGTTTCACAAAGTGATGCAAGTTGCTCGTAAAAAAGATGCTATTGCGGACGGTGGTTCGATTGTGGCACTTTCGTATATTGCCGCTCAACGCACCCTCTATGGTTACAACGATATGGCAGATGCTAAGGCGTTGTTGGAGAGCATTGCTCGTTCGTTTGGCTATATCTTGGGCCGCGAGAAAGGTATTCGTGTCAATACTGTTTCGCAAAGTCCAACTCCTACAACTGCTGGTAGTGGTGTGATGGGACTAGATTCGTTAATGGATTTTGCAGAACGTATGTCGCCTTGTGGTAACGCTTCGGCATTGGACTGTGCGGACTATGTTATTACGCTCTTCTCTGACCTTACTCGTAAGGTTACGATGCAAAACTTGTTCCACGATGGAGGCTTCTCGTCGATGGGTATGAGTCGTAGGGCGATGAAACTCTACTCGCAAGGTTTGTCAGATATGTTGGCGGCTGAAGAGGCGAACCTAGAGTTTAAGGACGTTTCCAAATCGTTGAAAAAGTAGTGATTGGCTCTAGAGCCTTTAGTATAACGAGGTGGGGCGTCAGTCGATGCTCCACCTCTTAACTTTAAAATAAAACCGTTTCTAAATACCTATGGAATACAGACTTAATAAATTTATAAGCAGCTCTGGAGTCTGCTCTCGAAGAGAGGCAGATAGATTTATTGCGCAAGGTAACGTAACTGTCAATGGCAAACGTGCAACTATTGGTATGCGTGTGCTACCAGGACAAAAGGTTAAAGTAAACGGAATACCGATTGAACGTGAAATCGAACCAGTATATATTGCTTTCAATAAACCTATTGGTATTGTTTGTACAACAGATACTAGTGAACGTGATAATATTGTTGATTATGTTGGACACGAACAGAGAGTCTTTCCAATTGGTCGCCTCGATAAAGATTCTCAAGGGTTAATCTTACTAACTAACGATGGTGATGTGGTTAACAAAATACTTAGAGCCGAGAATAACCATAGTAAAGAGTATATAGTTACTGTCGATAAACCAGTTACCGATGAGTTCTTGACCAAAATGGCTGGAGGTGTGCCTGTTTTGGATAGGGTAACGCGTCGTTGTGAGCTGGTCAAAATCACTCCATTTATTTTTCAGATTACTCTAAAACAGGGTCTTAACCGTCAAATTCGTAGAATGTGTGAGTATTTTGACTACAATGTGGTTAAGTTGGAACGAACTCGTGTGATGAATGTTAAGCTAGGCAAGTTGCCTCAAGGCGAGTGGCGCGATTTGAACGAAACAGAGATGGGTGAGCTATTTGATGCACTGGAGAAGAGCGATAGCCGCAGCGAAACTCGTTTAGTGAAACCTAAAAGTACAAAACCTAAAACAGAGAAGCCTAAAGCTTCTAACTCTAAGAGTGTGGGTGCTAGGTCAAAAACGGGACAACATAAATCAACTAATGCACACTCAAGTAGTGCAAAAAAAGGTGGTGCAGGGAACGCAAGAGGTGGTGCTGTATCAAAACCTCGTGTTACTAAAAAGTCGGGAAGAACAAAGTGAGAGTAGGTAATGTAAATACGTTGCTATTCGATAGGTTGATAGAGTTGCTAAAACTGCATACGAAAACGAGTCACAGGCTTAGTCGAGAGGGTTAGTGCGCCTTGATGAAGACGCATTATTTGGCGTGAAAGACTCAGCCCAATGCCGCTACCTCCCTCTTTGGTCGTGAAAAACGGTACAAATAAGTTCTCGCGAATATCTTCAGAAATCTGAGTTCCATTATTGCAAACATCTATATAAACTCTCCCTTTGAGGTTTATGCCAATCTCAACCCATACTATAGCAGTTTCACCCTCGCTCTGCGAAACAACCTCAACCCCATTCTTGAGCAGATTTACTATTGCCTGAGCCACTAAACCTTTGTCTGCACTCACTACGGCACTGCTTAAAGTGCTTTTTATCTCTATATCGCTACCAAATAGTTCGATTTCGTGTCGTGTAAGTTCTATTAAATCAATGTCTTCGAACTTTGGAGCCGGAATACGAGTGAGTGAACGGTAATTTTCGACAAAACCTTTGAGATTTTGTGACGTTGAGTTAATAATCTCCAACCCTCGTCGAGTTGTCACTGCATCATCGGTAGAAAGTAGCGTTTCGCTAAGCGATGTTATCGGAGCTAGCGAGTTCATTATCTCGTGAGTCAAAACCCTCGACATTCGACTCCAACTATCCAACTCTGCGCTATCAATATCCTCGGCAATATCGGTAATAGTTACAATCTTAAGGCTCTTGCCTTGCAACTCAACGTCAGTTGCAGCAATCGAGAGCGTTACCTCCGATGCATCGTCATAAAAACGTATCATCCGACTCTCTCCATCTCGAATCTCTAGGAACTGGTTAGGTATTGTGGGAGAAATAACCGATAGCTGTCCTATATGTGACAGTTGGGCTACTTGCAGCAGCTTTAGTGCCTCATTGTTGTTGCGAAACACAATGCCAGTGTCGTTAATAACCACAATGCCAGTAGAAACCTGCTCCAAAATTATCTCGAAGTAGCGCTCACGCTCTCGTGCCTCTACTCTTGCCTCAAGAACCAACCCCTTGATACGGTTTAATGCCTCGTTTAAGTAAGCATCGCTACTCAACTTTCTGTGCGAATGTTGTGAGCCTGTGAAACGGAAAGTGAAATCGTCATTCTCAATGGCATTGAACATAAAGGCAACCTTATTAGCCGCAAAAGTGAGGCTGCGTATAATTAAAAATAACGATAAACAGCCAACCATAATAGAAAAGATAGCAAAAAAACTGCGCTCATACTCAAAGAGCAACACCGTAACCACCGCCGAACAGATAAGCAACAACAGTAGCAAAATAACCTTTATATAATGTCGTAATGGCATCTTTTTGTTATATTAAAATTAATAAGCCCTAAATTATAGAGAGTATTTTTTGAGCTTGTTGTAAAGAGTTTGGCGAGTTATGCCCAACTTGTCGGCAACGTCGCTCATATTACCTCCGCAAGCTCTAATTGTGCTCTCTATCATTGTTCGTTCCATCTGCTCAATAGTCATAGCACCTGTCGCAAATGCGCCGCTGTTACCACCTGAATTACTTTTTGTAAGCAATAAATCGTCAGACCTTATCTCGTTCTTGTCGCTAAGTATTACAGCCTTCTCAATAGTATGTTGCAGTTCACGAATATTACCCGACCAAATATGATTTTTCATCTTTTCGATTGCCGAAAGTGCAAACGAACTACAACTCTTGCCATATTTTTTTGCGTAGCGCACTAAAAATAGAGATGCTAACTCAACTATGTCATCACCTCGTTCACGAAGTGGAGGTAGTTCGATAACAAAAGTGTTTATACGATAATAGAGATCTTCTCTAAATCTATCTTCGGCAATTGCTGCCTCAAGGTTGGTGTTAGTTGCTGTTATTAGGCGTATGTCGATAGGTCGTGGGGTGTTTTCTCCAAGACGGACAACAGCTCGTGATTGAATTGCAACCAACAGTTTTGACTGTAGATGCAGAGGTAGGTTGCCAATCTCGTCTAGAAAGAGCGTGCCGCCACTAGCAACCTCAAACTTACCAGCTCTTTCGCTCTTAGCATCAGTAAAAGCACCCTTGCTATGTCCAAATAGTTCACTCTCGAAGAGCGTTTCGGTAACTGCCCCCATATCAACACTCACTAACTGCTCCTCGCTCCGCCTAGATAGCAGATGAACCTCACGCGCCAACATCTCTTTACCTGTGCCATTCTCGCCAAGTATCAAAATATTGGCATCGGTTGGAGCTACCTTCTCAACCATTGCTCGAAGAGCCTGCATAGCTGGACTCTCGCCCCAAAACATCTCCGATTTCTCCTGTTTTAGGGATTTGAGAGCATTGATTTTTTGTGAGTTGCGAGATAGTTGAACAGCATTTTGGAGCGTTATGAGTAGTTTGTTGTTGTCCCAAGGCTTTTCGATAAAATCAGTTGCGCCATCTTTAATGGCGGTCACAGCCAACTCAATATCGCCATAGGCTGTGAAGAGTACAACGGAGAGAGTAGGGCGTATTTTTTTGATTTCACGAAGCCAATATAATCCCTCGCCACCAGTGTTGATGCCGGCGTGGAAATTCATATCGAGAAGCACCACATCGAGGTCGGGATTGCGACGCAAGGTGTCGTGCAGCTCCTTTGGCGACGGTAGTGTGATTACTCGCTCGAAGTGGAGTGGTAGAAGTAGTTCGAGCGAAGTGCGAATTGCTCTATTGTCGTCAACAACTAGAATATTGCCTTTTTTCATCGTTCTGTGCTTATGTTGCGTGTGAAAAGATAACTCTTCGCAAACAAAGGTAGTAAAGTGTCTAAATAATTTACACACACTGTCAAAATTTTTGACAGTATTTCTTTCTAATGTTTCGTTAAAATATTGGTAATTAATTGATTGGTAAAATTGGCACAACTTTGGCATAAAAAATAGGGTGTGGAAAATAATAATTGAACAAAATAGAAGATATGAAACAAATTTTTAGAATTTCGCTTGTTTTAGCTCTCTTTTTCTTGGCGCAAGGTTCAAGGGCTGATAACAACCAAGCTACGAACTCAACATCTAGAGTGATGACTCTTGACGACTGTATGAGCTACGCAATAGCAAACAGTAACAGAACGCATCAACAAGCAACGTTGACAAAAAATGCTGCACTCGATTTTACGGGCTCGTGGCTCAAACATCTACCGTCGCTTAGTGGTAATATTAACGCTAACTCGAACTTTGGGCGTGGTATCGACCCTGCGACCAACAGCTATGTCAATACCACTACATTTAGTAATGGGGTTGGAGTTGGTGGGTCGATACCAATTTTTTATGGTATGCGCTATCTTAATCAGACTCGTTCGGCTAAAGTTGCAAAACTTAAAGGCGAAAAGCAGTTAGAACGCACCAAAGATGAGGTTGCCGAGTTGACAATGGCGGCGTATGCTGAGGTGGTTTACAGCGATGAGTTGTTGGGTCTGTGTATGCAGAGAGTCGAGAGTTATAAAATTCAAGAACGCAAGATGTCGAGAATGGTGGAGTTGGGGAGCGGTTCGGAGGCCGATTTGGCGCAGATTCGAGCTACTTTGGCATCGGAGGAGTATAATGCTATTGCAGCTCGTAATGCTTTGGAACTTAGTGTTGTTAAACTTAAAGATTGTATGAATTTTCCGCTCGAAGATTCGCTAAAAATTGAGCCTAAGATTGGCGAAGCGTCGCTTTTTGAGCCTGAGCAATCGACTGATGAGTTGGTTGAGTTTGCCGCCGAAAATAACCTAAAGGCGGTGATGGGGCAGCAGACTTTCGATATTAATAAGTTTGATTTGAAGATAGCTAAGGGTAGTTATTATCCATCTGTTTATGCCTCTGGTGGCATCTCGTCAAGCTATTATACTCGTTTGGACGGAGCTTCGGGTTCGAACTTTGACCCTTGGGCTGTTCAGCTTAAAAACAATATAGGGGAGTATGCTGGGGTTTCGATGTCTATCCCAATATTTAGTGGACTTTCAACTAGATTGAATGTGCATAAAGCAAAGAATAATTTTGAACAAGCCAAACGTGATTTAGACCAAACTTTGCGTGAGTTGCAGAGCGAGATACGCCGAGCGGTTTTGGAGTTGGAGTCGAGCGAGAAGCAGTGGTATCAGGGGGTTCGCAATGTCGAGTATCAGCGAATTGCTAACGATGCGGCGAGACGTAAGTATGAACAGGGGTTGTTGAGTATCATTGAGCTTCAGACTTCGGATAGTCAGTTATTTGCAGCGGAGATTGAGTTGCGCAACGCCTATTTGCGCTATCAGTTAAAGGTAAGAGAGGTTAATTACTACAAAGGCGTACCTTACGTAAATTGATAATTGATATATTGCAGACTTAAACTCGGAATAAATACTTATCATTGAAGCTAATACAAAAAAATGTTACGCAATTTCTTACATATCCTAAAACGCTTTAAATTAGCCTCTGCGCTCAATATTTTGGGGCTGTCACTCGCTTTTGCTGCCTTTATTATCATCGCAATTCAAGTGCGCTGGGAGCTAGGGTTCGATAAATCGTTCGCAAATTCAGAGAGGATTTTCCGCCTAAATAATTATCAAGTAGGAGAAACAGAGGGGATGTCATATACCTGCTCTGCACTATACCTCGGTCTGAAGGATCAATCCTCGCAAGTAGAACTTAGTGCGCTTGTGCAACCTGCGTGGATGAGCTATACAATTACTGTTATAAAAGAAAATGGCGCAAGAACAACTTTTGTAGAAGAGGGTAATCGTGCTACAACTGATTTTCCGACAATTTTTGATTTTCAATTTATTGATGGCACTAACACCTTGGCAGAGCCTAATAATATTATTATTCCACGCGAGATTGCATTAAAATTTTTCGGCACACCATATGCAGCTGGTAAAAACGTAACGATTGGATCGACACAATATACTATAGGTGGAGTTTACGAGGATATTCCCTCAAATTCACAAATTAAAAATATAATCTACACTCATTTTCCTGAACGATTGTTGACAAATGGGAACTGGAATCAGTGGAACTACTTTATGTATGTTTTGCTTCGAGATGTTGGTTCTTTGGAATCAACTGTTAAGGACTTTAATGCTCCTGATTTTCGAGATAGGAATAAAAATCGTTACGATAGGCTAAATTTAGTTCCACTCGATGATATATACTTTTTCGAAGAGAGTTTCTTTGCCGATGACGTATATTTTAAAAAAGGAAGTTTAGCAACCTTTAGGGTTATCATTGCTATTGCAATATTGATTGTGTTAATCGCCGTTATCAATTTTATAAACTTTTCGACCTCACTTGCGCCAGTACGCATAAAAAGTGTAAACACTCAAAAAGTTATGGGGTGCGAAACCTCGAAACTCCGCCTGTCGCTTGTTGGCGAGGCGTTAGGGCTTTCGATTCTGGCTTTTGGTGTTGCATTGCTTTGGGTCTATATGATAAGTGATAGTTCGCTACGCTCGATAATAGAAGCTGGGGTAAGTATGAGCGGTAATTGGGGTTTGATTTTTTGTGTTTTTGGTATGGTTGTCGTTGTTGGTATTGTGGCAGGGTTATATCCAGCCTACTATATCACCAAATTTCCGCCTGCACTAACGCTCAAAGGGTCGTTTGGCTTGTCGCCTAAAGGTCGTGTTTTGCGTTCAATATTACTTGCTGTTCAATTTACAACCTCGATTGCGCTAATTATAGCCGCAATATTTCTGGCAAAGCAAAATAGCTATATGCGAACCCTTGATACTGGCGTGAAACGTGATTATATAGCCACAACCGAAATTGGCGGCGAATTACTTAAACAAAAAGAGTTACTTGCAACAATGCTTAGAGAGAGTCCCTTGATTGTAGTCGTTGCATTTTCGATCGAAAATTTTGGGTTGCGACATGCTATTATACGTTTGGCATCAGTCATTTATTCGT
>CAMTOL010000073.1 GCA_947074135.1 uncultured Rikenellaceae bacterium | reverse complement strand
ATATCTGCAAACGCTCAAACGTATATTAAAACCAATGCTTTGTATTGGTTAGGATTTTTGCCAAATGTTCAGGTTGAAACTAGACTCGGTAATCAAATTACTTTTCAAGGCGAAATTAACGCATCGGTTTGGAAATCTATTGACAACAGACCATATATGGGCTCTCAATTTATTGTTGGAGGACGATGGTATCCAAAACATGCATTCAAAGGATTTTATGTAGGTGGTGATTTTGGCTTTGATATCTATAAAGTCAGTAAATGGGATCACGCTGTTCACCCAAATGGAGGCATAGATGTTCAGCGAGGTATTGGATATTATTTAGGTGTTACTCTAGGATATCAAATACCTATTGCAAAACGTTGGAATATGGATTTTTTTGCTGGCGGTGGTTGGCACTTGGGGCAATATTGGGGAGAAACTATATATCCAAATGGACATACAGATATGTATGTGTCGTGGAATGCTAGTGGAGAGTGGATACCATATAAAATAGGCGTGACATTTGCTTATCGCCTAACCTCAGAAAAACGAATGATTAGAAGATTTGGAGATAATTATTATGAAAAACAAAGAAAAAGAAAATAACTATTGTGTTATAATGGCTGGAGGTATTGGGAGCCGTTTTTGGCCTCTATCAACAGAAAAACAACCAAAACAGTTTCTCGATATTATGGGAACTGGAAAGTCATTTATTAGGGCAACCTATGAACGATTTTTACCCGTCGTGCCTACAGAAAATTTTCTTGTTGTAACTAGTACTATGTATAAAGCTCAAGTATTAGAGCACATACCAGAACTCGACGAAAGCCAGGTGCTTCTTGAACCGATGCGAAAAAATACAGCTCCTTGCATTGCATATGCTTCGTTCAGAATCAAGAGTCAGTGTGAAAACGCAAATGTTGTTGTAACACCTGCTGACCATTTAGTCACAAATACTACTGAATTTCAACGCATCATAGATCTTGGATTTAATTACGTTTCCAAGCACAATTCAATACTAACCATTGGTATAAAACCGTCGAGAGCAGAAACTGGATACGGTTATATTCAACTCGGAGAACAAAGTTTGGTCAATGAAGTTTTTAACGTTGAAAACTTTAAAGAGAAGCCTAATTTGGAAATTGCAGAGAAATATGTTCTTCGCGGTGACTATATGTGGAATTCTGGTATATTCCTTTGGAGTAATAAAACTATATTAGCTGAATTTGAGAAACAATTGCCACTGATGTTTGCCGATTTTGCAAAAAGTAATTATGGCATTGAAGGTAAGCAAACATTTATTAATGAACTCATTCCAAATTGCAAAAATATTTCGATGGACTATGGGGTAATGGAAAATGCACAAAACCGTGCAGTAATCCCTGCTGATTTCGGATGGAGTGATATTGGAACTTGGGGTTCACTTTACACCCATTTACCCAAAGATAAGGCGAAAAATACTACAGTAGGAGCAAACGTAGTGTTTGAAAACGCATCTAACTGCGTTGTTAATCTACCTAAAGGAGATAATGCTATAATTCAGGGCTTAGATGGTTATTTAATTGCATATCACGGCGGAAACCTTATCGTTTGTAAAGTCGAAGATGAGCAAGAGATAAAAACCTGGATAGAAAAAATATAGCTTATGGATAAATCGGCTAAAATATTTATTGCGGGACATAGAGGAATGGTAGGTAGTGCTATTTTACGCAACCTTCAAACACGTGGCTACTCAAATTTTGTACTTCGCACACACAAGGAGTTAGATTTAACCAACCAAAGTGAAGTTAATGAGTTTTTTAGTGTATAAAAACCAGACTATGTATTTCTAGCTGCTGCTAAAGTAGGAGGGATTATAGACAACTTAACGTATCCAGCAAAGTTTTGCTATCAAAACATGATAAATACAGATAATGTTAGTAACGCATCTTATATTAGTGGAGCGAAAAAACTTGTGTTTTTGGGCTCGAGCTGCATATACCACAAGATGTCGAAGCAACCTATATGAGAAGATGCTCTTTTAACAGGAGTGTTAGAACCTACAAATGAGGCGTACGCTATTGCCAAAATTGCGGGACTTAAAATGTGTGATTACTATCGGAAAGAGTATGGTTGTGACTTTGTGAGCGTTATGCCAACTAATCTTTATGGGACTGGCGATAACTATGACTTGCAAAATTCTCACGTTCTTCCTGCCTTGATACGTAAATTTCACGAAGCAAAAGTAAGTGATGCTAATGAGGTGGTGTTATGGGGAAGCGGCTCTCCCCTAAGAGAGTTTCTTCACGCCGATGATATGGCTGATGCAACTATTTTTTGTATGCTCAATTATTCTGATTTTGGGCATATCAATATTGGTTCTGGATTAGAACTATCAATAAAAGAGTTAGCTGAAAAAGTACGCAAGATTGTTGGATTCAAAGGTGAAATTCTATGGGATATGACTAAACCCGATGGAACCCCTCGTAAGCTGATGGATGGTTCTAAACTGAGAGATATGGGATGGAAACCATCTATCTCGCTAGACGATGGTATAGAGCGAACTTATGCGGAATTTAAAGCATTATGAGTGATATAAGACTAATTGCAGGTGATATCTTTAAGGATTATAGAGGAGATTTAATTCATTTTAATGAATTCGATTTCAAAGATGTGTGTCGATATTACATTATCCATCATACAGAAACAGATGTTATTCGTGGTTGGCATGGTCATCAGTTTGAAAAGAAGTGGTTTCAGGTGCTTAGAGGCTCTTTTGTATTAAGTTTTGTAAAACCAGATGATTGGGAAAATCCATCAAAAAATCTCGAACCAGAGATATTTTATTTAAGTGCAGATGAGCCAACACTGCTGTGTTTACCTGAAGGATATGCAAACTGTGTTAGAGCGACTCAACCTGATAGTCTGCTGCTGGTTTACTCTGGAAAACCCATTGAAGAGGCAAAACTCGATAGTTGGCGCTGGGAGCCTTCAATGTGGGGTGGTAATGCCATCTAATTTGTTCCTTCTTTGAACTATTTATTGTGAATATCAGAATTTTAGAGAAGGATATGACTTTCGATAAGGATAAAGAGCAGTTTTTTTCATTGCTAAGAGCAGGACTTTGGATTAATCAAAGTCCCAGTGTTTTACTTTTTGATGAGAAAACTGATTGGAATGCAATACTGGAACTTTCAATCCAACAAACCGTTGTGGCTATTGTATGGGATGGGCTGATAAAACTACCTGAAAGTTTACAACCTCCAAGAGCTATAAAGCTAAAATGGTATTCATATGTTGTTAAAATTGAACAGAGCAATGAGTTAATCAATAGAAGGTTAGTGCAAATTGTAAATTCATATAAACAAAATGGTATAAACCCTATTTTATTGAAAGGTGCTGGAGTGGCATATTACTATGAGAACCCACTTCATAGAAGTTGTGGTGATATTGATCTGTATGTTGGTATTGATGGATATCAAGTTGCAAATGAAACTGTTGTCGCACTCGGTGGTACTAATTTTTTATCTGATTGCGAACATCATAGTCACGCTACGTTGAACGGAGTTGTTATAGAAAACCACAGATTAATGGCAGTATTGTTTACTCCTACACAAAATCGAAGATTTAATTTAGCTCTGTCAGATTGGTATCCCAAGGACTCTGTTGCTTTATCAATAGACGATTTTTTAGTTGACGTACCACCTCTTGAATTTAATGCGCAATTTGTGTTCTTGCACTTGTATAGGCACTTTATAGAGGGTGGTGTGGGGCTTAGACAACTGTGTGATTGGGCTATTTTGATGGACAAGATAGAGTGTCCCCAAAGGTGTCATTTAATAAGTAGTAAGCAATCTTGGCTCACTTTAGGAGGTATTTTGGTTAACTATCTAGGTTTACCAACCGATAAATTACCTTATTACTCTTTCAAAAAAGATGCAAAAATAAAACGGACAATGGAGCTTATATTGGATGATGGCAATTTTGGATTTAATGATACTACACGCTTTACTAAGCGTCCTAAAAGTTATATTGCAGGTAAGTTGTTCTCTTTTAGATTGCAGATAAAACGTTGGAGGCGTTTGTTCTCAATTTTACCATCAGATACACTAAAATATCTTTTTTTCTATAAGTTTATAGCCTCGTTTAAAATGTTTATGCGTGAACTTATTTCAAATTAAGCCCTCTAATTTCCATACATACTAAAGCTATTTGGATTAATATCAGGTAATACCATATTTTGCCTATTTCGTAATCAAGCAAGGATCACTGATTACCCGTCCAAACTTCCCCTGGAAGTGCACTTTAACATATAGAGGTTTATCCGACATTGGGATATCCATAATTATATTACCAGAAGAAATATCATTGTGGTCAATATCTTTATAAGAAAATGGATACCCTTTTTTATCGACAATACTAACGTATAATGGAGTTGAGTTCTTTGATGAAAAATTAACTTGCACCTGTTGATTACTCAGTACGGTGCATTGCGCCCAATTATTGATAACTTCAAACAATAATGATGTTGATTTTTTTAAAGTGGAATTGTTGTCCATATAAACTTCATAATCACCGCACTCAACATTACCCACTTTTACTCTGCTCTCTTTAATCGGTCTAGACATTATCAATTTATTATCTCTAAATACCTTAATGTCAGTATAAGTGTTGTCGTTAATTATATCTATATGCAAGTCAGTTCTTTCGCCAATAGATACCTTATCTCCATATTCAGAAATTATATCCAATCCGCCAGGGAATGTTAAATAATAGTTAATTAAAGGGTTTTTTATTGAATAAGTATTGCTGTATAGTTTGTTGTATCTGTACAACTCTATGTTTTTGGTTCTGATTATATACTCAAATTGATCTCTTGAATATATAGTCGATATAACTCCACGCTGTTCGGCTTCGCTAATTTCTATAGAGTGTAAATTACCATATTCATCTCTAAATATTCTTGTAACCATCATCATATGACCGGGAAAAAGTAAAATGTCCGCAAGTTTTATGTCTAATAAATTAGCGATTGGAATATGGTTTATATCTTTGTGCTGAGTCAACATATAGGTAGGCCAGTAATAATCCATGCCAAATGCGTAGCAAACAAATGCACTACACACTGTACCGTAGAATGCAGTCGCATTTTCTGAGTTATATTTTGAGGAACGCAGATCTTCAGAGTATATTTTGCTATAAGAATTTTCTAAAGAAGACAAAAAAGTATATATAGAAACATCGAATCTGATCAATTTCTTAAGCTCCTTGACAGATGAATAAGGAATACCTCTAGATTGCATATGAGGCTGATATATTCCAATATTATATGATATAGGTAAAATAGGTGTCCAAGTTATTTCAACCATATGTTTGGCTATTTTTATTGCTTGTGCAACATTACCATTGATGGGTTGATCTTCGCTAGCATATTGTTTGTTTTTACATCCTAAAGTAATAAGTACAAGCAAGATAGATGAAAAAACAAGAGAAATGTGCTTTGTGTTAATAGTTCTCATTTGTAATTATATATCAGTTATAGCGATGAATAAACAATATTTACGTGGCTCTTTCTTAGTTTTACAAACTTATTTACGAAGATAATATTTTTTCTAAAATATACAAATAAAAGCAATTAATAAATATAAAGTTTTGTTTCTTGAATAGAGTTATTAGTTTCTTGAACAACTAGTCTTAATACCTAAATAACTATACAAAAGAGAATAATTATAATATGAACTATTAATTTTATAATTCTATATTAGTCAATACAAGTTATTTATAATTTTATTTGTATTTTTGTCAAAATATATAACTAAATAAAAGACCTCTTATAATTTTCTAATCTATGGAACAATTAAACTCTAAATCCACTTTAACTAAATTTTATGTTAGACGACAGCAACAATTGTCGATTATTCTGTTGTTTGCAATTGCATTACTATTTTCTTGTAAACCTACCGAAGAGTTTGTGCCTAAGATTTTAATCCCAATTACGGAGTATAATGTAAATGCTAGTGAGAATAGCGTTGAGGTTGTGGTTGCTTACAATGCTGATTATGAAATAATTATTGATCAAGCTGATGATTGGATTAGTGTAGTTACAACAAAAGCCTTAAATGCTGAGGCTGTCACTCTTCTATGCCAACCTAACGGAACTATAGAAGAACGCTCTGCTGTGGTTGAATTTAAGATTGCTAATTATGACGTGTTTGAGTCAATAATAATCACGCAACACGCAAATCAAAAACCTGAAATTAAATCTATTGCAATTAGAGCAAAAAATAACACAGAAATCATAGAGGACTATTTAGTTGAGATTAAAGAAACTGGAACTGTCAATATAGTTATTCCGTATATATTAACATCGAAATTATTGGTTGTAGAAATTGAACATACAGGTACCTTTACATCGTTAGATGTTTCGAACCCTATTGACTTTTCTAATCCAGTAGAAATAGCAGTAAAAGATGACTTTGACAATGAGAATACCTACACCATCAATCTTTCATACTATACAGGCATACCTACACTACATATAAATACTGAGGGAAGTGAACCTATTACGTCGAAAGATGTGTACTTAAAGGGTGATGTAAAATTAGCTGGTAATGGTGTTGTACCATCGTTAGCAGAAACTTCGATGAGAATTAAAGGACGTGGAAATTCAACGTGGAGTTGGCCTAAAAAACCATATAAGATTAAATTTGATTCCAAAGTCTCTATGGCTGGATTTCCAGCCGACAAAGAGTGGGTACTACTTGCAAATTACATAGATCCCGGAATGCTCCGTAATGCTACAGCGTTTAAGATTGGAGAGATTCTCGGTATGGAATGGAGTAACCGTAGTTGCTTAGTGGATTTATACCTAAATAATGAATATCAAGGTTGTTATCTATTATGTGAACAAGTTAAAATTGCAAAAAATCGTGTAAATATAACAGATCTTAAAGACAGTGATATTGAAGAGCCTAATGTTACTGGAGGTTATCTGTTAGAGTTAGATACATACTATGACGAAGATAGAAGATTTAGAAGTTCTATAAAAAACTTCCCTGTTATGATTAAAGAGCCAGATTTAAATGACGTGCAGTTTGAGTGGATTAAAAATCATTTCAATATAGTTGAGGATGTTATGTATTCATCACATTTCGATGATCCAATTATAGGTTACAGGGCATATATTGAGCCAGATGCATTTATTAAATGGTGGTTAGTATATGAGTTGATGGGCAACCCAGAGCCAAATCATCCAAAGAGCAGTTATATGTATAAAGATAGAGAAGGTAAATTTAAAATGGGCCCTATCTGGGATTTTGACTATGGAACTTGTAGAAGAACCGATCAGTTTTACATAAATACAGCCCTATGGTATGATAAATTATTCATCGATCCAGTGTTTGTTGCGGAAGTGAAGACTCTATGGAATGAGATTAGGCTTAAACTTGATTCTCAGTTAAACAACTTTATTGCTAATGAGATTGAAAGAACAAAACACTCTATTAATCTCAATGTAAAAAAATGGGGAGTTCCAAAGTACGAAACATGGACACCAGGTACAATTGAGGAGGAGATTCAGCAAGTTCAGGATTATTTTATTGCTCGGATTTCGTGGTTAGATACAGCAATTAATGGTTTGTAAATTGAACAACAATATTTCTTAATATTGTTTTGATTTTAAGAGCAACCTCGTTGTTGGCCATTGAGCCCATAAAATTTTCGGCACCCGCTCCAATAGCATAAATTGGGACTTTTGCGGATGTATGTCCGGTTGTTTTCCACTTTGGTTGATTAGTGTTATTGAAATAGAGTCCGCCAGTTTCATGATCGGCTGTGACAATAATCAAAGTTTGTGCTGGGTATTGTTTGTAAAATTGGAGTGCAACATCCACTGCATTGGCGAGGTCTTCTACCTCGCCTTTTGCTTGTATATCATTGTTCGAGTGTGATGCAAAATCTATCATTCCACCTTCGGCAACAAGTACGAAGCCTTTATCACCCCCCTTATCATAAAGGAATTTCATTGACTTTTCGATTATAATGGGCAGTGTCAAGTCTTGTGGTCTTCGAGATACAGCGTAAGGCAAATGTGCAGGATTTGCTGTTTCGTCTTGTATCCAAATAATTTTTTCAGAGTCAAGATTGACATTAGTTCCTCTTACTATTTTATAACCATCTTCTTCGAAAACGGCAAAAAGATCTTTCGGGTCAAGGAACCCACCTCCGGCATAGAGTGTAAGTCCCGTAAATGGTATCCAAGAGGCAATTTCGTTATACGAATTTCTAGATTGGACGTGGGCATAAAAAGAGCCAGGAGTAGCGTGGTCAATACTTACAGTTGTCACAATACCTGTAGCATACCCGAGTGATTTCGCAACTTCCATTATATTCTCAAGTTTAGTAGTTTTATCACTTGCCAATCCCAAAACACTATTCTTGGTTTTTGAACCAGTTGCAAGAGCAGTTCCAGCAGCAGCTGAGTCTGTAGTAGTGTTATCAAAGTTATTTGTGGACAAAAAACCTTGGTAAGGAAAATATGTAAACGTAGGGGAGTTGTAGGCCAACTTTATATGTTCTGTACCCATTCCATCTCCAATAAAATAGAATATATATTTTGGGTATGAACCTTGTTCAGGCGTTGGATTGTAGTCAACCTTATTGTTGTCTGAACACGATATAAAGGTAACTGCAATGATTAGCAATAACATTGCATTGATTCTGTTTGATGTTAAAAAAGTCATTAGTCCGATTTTTAATATTCAAACTTAAATAATTCAATAATTATGCCAACTGTTTACAATAATATGTATTGCAATAAGTGGTTAGAATATGTTTAAAACTGGAATACCTAACTTTGTCCGTATAAAAGGTTGGGAAATTTGCAATTATTGTTTTAAGTTGTGTTTTGGGTAGTTTTAGTCCATTTTCGATAGCGTATTTTTCCCAAAATTCATCAATGGTAAGATTGTTTAGTGCCGAGTGACGACGACACTTATTGTACCAACACTCTAGCCATGAAAAGACCTTACTTCTAAGTTTTTCGGTACTCATCAGGCTAAACCCATAAACGATCTCAGCCTTCAAAGTCTTAAAGAAGCTTTCAGCAACAGCATTATCTCAACAATTCCCCTTGCTTGATATGTTTTGAGTTATATTGTTATCCTTTAGTAGTTTAACAAACTTATTGCTTGTATATTGCACACTCCTGTCAGAATGAAAGATCAATCCATCAGGCTGAGGGCGACGTTGTTTAAGTGCCATTTTTAGAGCTGCAGTTGTCGTGCTTTCATCTGTCATATTGCTGCTAAAGCTCAAACCAATAACCTTTCTGTCAAATAGATCAATAACTGTTGTAAAATAGTCAAAG
>CAMTOL010000072.1 GCA_947074135.1 uncultured Rikenellaceae bacterium | reverse complement strand
AAATGAGGCTATCTATGAATGGGTGGAGTACTATAACAAACGTCGTTATCACGAGAGCTTGAATAACCTAACGCCCGAAGATGTATATTTGGGTAGAGGCGAAGAGATTCAAAAACAACGACAAATTATTAAGGAGTGGACACTAAACGAAAGGTGTGAAAACTACTATCGACAGAAGCTCCAAAACAACCAAATTCAAACCAATAATTTGTAACTTTGAGAATTAAACCGTAAATTGCAACTGGTAAACTTTAGTTTGACGACGTACAATTTCATATATAATGAATTAGAACACCTATCATTCTGTGAATATAATATTGATAAAATGATCTCAAACAAAATATTCTTCCAATATATAAACTCAAAAACTATTATTATACCAGAATATAGTACAGAAACAGCTGGTTTTTATGATAAGTTATGGAACGTTGAATATGGTTGTTGTTATGAAGATTCACTTATAGCAATAGTTAGGCTTGCTAAGAGTATTGGAGCATTTTCTGTATTGCCTCATTTTGGACAACTATTCAATAATGACATCAATCTTATGACAAAACAACGTGCACTTAACATTCAATTATTGACTGTATTAAAAGATGCCGGATTATTTGGATTATAGATTCATCCCTATATGAATCACCCAAATAAAAGTCTTATAAATGAAGAGGTGCAATCACTATCAAAAAGCGTAGGACTGAGCATAACATACGGAACCGATTATCACGGAATAACAGGTAAAAATATATTCGACATAAAAGATTGTGGGTCTTTTGATGGATTTTATTATAATCAATAATACGTAATATGCATAAAATAAATATTGATACTGATCTTGCAAATATTCTGCAAACACACTCTCCTTCGGGTCAGGAGTATGACTATTCGTCAATTCTTGGCAATGTTGGCAGTGTGGTTAAGGATTCTATTGGCAACTGTATATGTTCTATTAATACGAGCAAAAACTTCAGGCTATTAATCGAGGCTCATGCAGATGAGATTAGTTTAAGGGTTATCTACATCTCAGATGATGGATATATATTCTTCAGGCAAAACGGAGGGGTTGACCCATTGCAATTAATAGGTCAATCAGTAACTATATTATCAGATAGCGGAGAGATAACAGGTGTTGTTGGGTGTAAGCCAATGCATATAAAGAGGGCGGAAGAGTATGCAAAAGTGCCATTAATTGAGGATTTGTTTATAGATATTGGCGTATGTAATGGTAGTAGTGCAAAACAGTTAGTCAAGGTTGGCGATTATGTCGTTTTCTCAAACAACCTAAAGATATTAAATAATAATCGAATATCATCAAAGGGGATTGACAATAAAGTAGGTGTGTACATATTATCTCGAATCCTAAAACAGATAAATAAAGATGATTTGGATATTTGCGTGTATGGGGTTCTAAGCAGTCAAGAGGAGATTGGGTGTAGAGGAGCAAATGTGGCTGTCCAAAATATCAAGCCGCAGATGATTATGTGTATCGATACTTGCGTTGCCACGGATACGCCTGATATTTCAAGTAATATTCTTGGAGATATTCGATTAGGTCGTGGAGTAGCTATACCGTTAAGCACTGAAAATAGTGTTCGGTTAATTAAGGAGGTGGAGATTATAGCGAAAAATGGCAATATCAAGTATCAAACATTCCTGCCGCACTCTGTGTTAGGAAGAAATAATACCCCTACATTACAAATAAATGGAGGTGGTTGTGAGGTATTAACGCTATGTATTCCTTGTAGATATCTACACTCTTCTGTTGAAATATGCGATATCTCCGACATAAATGCCGCTATATCTTTGGCAGTTAGGTTTATAGAGTCATTGAGAGTGTAGGTTGAATATTTTGAGTTATCAATAGTTGTAATTATATGACCAGATTAATTTTAAAAGGTATAAAGTAATAAACTCAATGTTCCCTTGCCGTGGAGTGTGTAGCGATGATACTAAAAGTGTCATCGTTTCTTTGTTAAGAATAGAACAACTAGTAGGTAGGTTCTTCTTAGAGGGATTCTTAAACTTAACTGCTGGTCTAAATTTATGAGATAAGCATATAAATATCTTGCTGCTTTTTTGTATCTTTACCCCACAAAACAACTGCCGGTAACTTCACAAATATTGTAAAGAGATGCAAAAAATTGTTCTCGCATTCGATTCGTTCAAAGGGTCAGCTTCATCGACAGAGCTCGCCCAAGCGGCTCGATTTGCAATTGAGAAACTGCTGCGAGATGCAAGAGTTGTTGTGGTGCCAATCTCAGACGGAGGCGAAGGAACGATAGATGTGCTCAAAGAGGCTTTCGATGCCAATACTGTTGTTTGCAATACCGTTGATCCGCTGTTTAGGGATATAGAAGCTAATTATGCACTCTCTGCCGATGGGTCAGTTGCTATTATCGAACTTGCGGCCGCTAGTGGGCTTACGCTGCTCGAAGAGCACGAAAGAGATCCGATGAAAACCTCAACATTAGGCACAGGAGTGTTGATTAAAGAGGCAATCCGAAGAGGTGCTAGTCAAATTGTATTAGCTCTTGGGGGAAGTGCCACAAACGATGCAGCTATAGGTATTATGGTGGCCCTTGGCTATAAATTTCTGGACAAAAATGAAATCGAATTATTGCCAACGGGTGAGAACTTGATAAAAATTGCTGCTATTGACGCAAGAGAGAGGTTAAATGAGTTAGACGAGGTGAGTTTTTTGGTTGCTTGTGACGTCACTACGCCAATGTATGGCAATAATGGTGCAGCCCATATTTTTGCTCCGCAGAAAGGAGCGAGTGAACATCAAGTTGAACTTTTGGACCAAGGGCTTCGTAATTATGCTAGAGTGGTTGAACAAACCACCTCAATAGATGTTTCTAGGATTGTGGGCGGAGGGGCAGCGGGTGCTACTGCTGCTGGAATATTTGCCTTTCTGCACCCCGAATTAAAGTCGGGTATTGAGCTAATACTCGATGCTCTAAGATTTGACGAAAAGCTCAAAGATGCCGATTTGGTAATAACAGGCGAGGGAAAAATTGATGCTCAGACTGCCACTGGCAAAGCTCCGATGGGGGTATTGAATCGTGCTAAAAAACAAGATATTCCTGTTGTGGCAATTGCTGGTCAAGTAGAAGATTGCAACGAAGTGCGAGAATTAGGTTTTAGCCATATCTGCTCAATAAATCCTCCTAACACACCCCTCGATGAGGCAATGAAAACCAAGAATACGCTCCAAAATGTTGAAAAAACAGTCGCTTCTATTATTAGTCGAGCGATGGAGTGCCAAGCGAAATAAACTTCTCGCTCACAATAACCTTTATCGCTTTCTCGACAATCTCAAACGTAAAATCTGAAACACCGAGTATCTCGCCGTCAAGCTCCAGATTAATCTCTCCATCGCACTTAATCTCAAGTTTCGAACCACGATGTAGAGTGACTCCATTTATGTTATATATATTGTCGTTATAGACAGTGCGAAAACGAGTAAAGAGTTTAAAACGATTCATTTCGGGAATGATTGTCATATCGAAAAGTCCGTCATCTGCAACTGCATAGGGTGTTTGCGAGAGCCCCCCTGCCGTATATTTACCTATACCAATCGTAGCAGTAAAGAGTCGTCCGCTAAAGACCTGTTTGCCATCACAAAAAACATATGTCGGGTGGCTTTTAAACTTGACAGCCTGAACAAATGCCGAACGAATATAGAGCCACGTTCCCTTTAATCCCTTCTCCTTTAATCGATTAACGCTCCTGCAAACGGCAGCATCATAGGCTACTCCACCAACATTACAAAGGTAACGGGTCTGTTGAACCTTACTCTCATAGTAGGTTACTCGCCCAACGTCTTGCAGAAATGTATGTCCTTGTTGGATTGAGCGCACCACATCGTTATATAGTTTTGGTATGCCGAACATTCTCATCCAGTCATTGCCTGTGCCGACTGCAAAAACAGCAAGTAACACATCAGTTGAGGCAACTTCTTGCTGCATCATAAGTCCACAAACAGTTTCGTGCAGTGTGCCGTCGCCTCCAACAATTATTATACGTCGATAACCATAACTTACCGCCTCAAAAGCCATTTCGATAGCGTGAAATTTTCGTTCAGTAAAGTGGGCGTCAAACTCAATTCCGCTCTGATGTAGCAATGCACTGATTTGAGGCCAATCTGTTAGTCCTTTTCCGCGTCCAGCTATTGGGTTTATTATTGTGTACCAGCGAGTAGATAAATCTTCATTCATAACTTTTGGGAGTAAAAAAAAGAGTAATTAGTCAAAAATGATTAATTATTGTTGTGGTAATTGCAACAAAATTACTCTTTTTTTTGTATTTTTACGCTCTATTAGCTATAAGTTAACCTTAATGGGTATATTTTTGTCAAAATAACTGTGCTGAATTAATCAGAGTAAAATATTTCAAAGAAATGGGTAAAATTGTCGCACTTGCCAATCAAAAAGGTGGAGTAGGAAAGACTACAACATCAATGAATCTTGCTGCATCGCTTGCGGTGCTAGAAAAAAGAGTACTCCTTGTTGACGCGGATCCTCAAGCTAATGCCACATCTGGGCTTGGTTTTGAGCAGGGTGCGCACAATATCTACAGTGTTCTACTTTCGCAATGCAGTGTGTATGATGCTATTTTTGCAAACGAGGAGCTGCCATACCTTCACATCATTCCATCTAGCATAAATCTGGTTGGTGCTGAAGCCGAGCTACCTCAAATTGAGGGTGGACAGTTTCGTATGCGCGAAGCTTTGGAGCAAGTTAGAGCAAACTATGATTTTATTATTATCGATTGTCAACCATCGCTTGGACTTATTACACTCAACGCTCTCACTGCGGCAGATAGCGTGATGATACCAGTTCAAACCGAATATTTTGCTCTCGAAGGACTTGGTAAACTATTGAGCACAATTAAAATGGTGCGCGAAAAACTAAATCCAAACCTTGAGATTGAGGGCTTTTTATTCACTATGTATGATAGTCGTTTAAGACTTGCAAATCAGGTTGTTTCGGATGTCAGAGCCCACTTTCCAGGTCAGGTTTATAACACTATAGTTGGTCGTAATACGCGTCTTAGCGAGGCTCCAAGTTTTGGTAAACCAGCAATACTTTACGATGCAAGTTCGACAGGTAGTATCAACTATATGAACTTGGCGCAAGAGTTCTTGGCTAGAAATAAGTTTTAATTTTTATTGTTGTTTTTTTGCAATAATTAGAAAGTCAGCGTTCAAAATTTACAATTCATAATTTATAATTCGAGATTAAGTGAGATATTTAATTACATCGGCACTACCTTACGCTAACGGAGGAGTGCATATTGGACACTTAGCGGGAGTTTATATTCCTTCAGATATTTATACACGCTATCTTCGTCTTCGTGGGCACGACGTTATCCACGTTTGCGGTTCTGACGAACACGGAGTGCCTATTACACTCAAAGCTAAGGCTGAAGGTGTTACACCTCAAGATATAGTTGACCGTTACAATAAAATTATTGGTGACTCTTTCCGTGAGTTTGGTATTGCATTCGATATCTATTCACGCACTTCGAGCGAAACTCATCGCGAAACGGCAAGTGATTTCTTCAAACACCTACTCGATAAAGGTGAATTTATAGAACAGACATCTGAACAGTACTTCGACACCGAAGCTAATCAGTTCTTGGCAGACCGATACATTACTGGCGATTGCCCTAAATGTGGAGCTAGTGGTGCTTATGGCGACCAGTGCGAAAAGTGTGGTTCAACGCTCTCGCCTATGGAGTTGAAGAGTCCTAAATCGGCAATCTCGGGTTCAACTCCCGAAATTCGTAAAACGAAACACTGGTATCTACCACTTGACAAACACGAGCAGTTTCTCAAAGAGTGGATACTCGAAGGTCATAAAGAGTGGAAACCAAATGTTTACGGACAGTGTAAGAGTTGGTTGGATGGTGGACTTCAACCTCGTGCGGTAAGCCGTGACTTGGACTGGGGTATCCCTGTTCCTGTCGAGGGTGCAGATGGTAAAGTTCTATATGTGTGGTTTGATGCTCCGATTGGCTATATTTCAGCAACCAAAGATCTTACCCCAGAGTGGGAAACATACTGGAAAGACCCTGAAACTAAAATGGTTCACTTTATCGGTAAAGACAATATCGTGTTCCACTGTATTGTTTTTCCTGCTATGCTTCGTGCGCACGGCGGTTATAATCTGCCCGAGAATGTACCTGCTAATGAGTTCTTGAACCTCGAAGGCGATAAAATTTCGACCTCGCGTGGTTGGGCTGTTTGGTTGGACGAATACTTAAAAGAGTTTGAGGGCAAACAAGATGTGTTGCGCTATGCTCTCTGCGCTACCGCTCCCGAAACTAAAGATAACGATTTTACGTGGAAAGATTTTCAGACTCGCAACAACTCGGAGTTGGTTGCAATCCTTGGCAATTTCGTAAATCGAGCGTTGGTGCTAATTGGTAAGTATTTCGATGGTAAAGTCCCAACTCGTGACGACCTAACGCAGACCGACAGAGATACACTTTCGCAAATTGCAACCTTTAGAGCTGCAGTTGAGAAAAACTTGGAAACTTATCACTTCCGCGAAGCTCTGTTCGAAATGATGAATATTGCTCGACTTGGTAATAAATATTTGGCTGATGAAGAGCCTTGGAAAGTGATTAAAACTGACGAGCAGCGAACAGCTACGATTCTCAATGTTGCAGTTCAGATTGTTGCATCGCTTTCCATTGCAATGGAACCATTTTTGCCATTCTCTGCCGAGAAGTTAAGAAAAATGCTTGGTATCGAGAAAATCGAGTGGAATCGCCTAGGCGATGATGAACTTTTGGTAGTTGGACACTCCTTGGGTAAAGCAGAGCTGTTATTTGAAAAGATTGAGGACGAGGTAATCGAAGCGCAAGTGGCAAAACTTACAGCTATTCGCCAAAAACGAGATGAGGAGGCTGCTGCTGGAGAACCAGAGTCTAGAATAGAACCTCAAAAAGCGACAATTGAGTATGATGACTTCGCAAAACTCGATATCAGAGTTGGTAAAGTACTGGAGGCTGAACTTGTGCCAAAGACCGATAAGTTGATGAAGCTCACTGTTGATACTGGCATTGATGTTCGCACCATTGTTTCGGGCATTGCGCAGCACTTTAGCGTTGAGCAGATGGTTGGTCGCCAAGTTACAGTGCTAGTAAACCTTGCTCCGCGCAAGATGCGAGGTATTGAGAGTGAGGGTATGTTGCTCTTCGCCTCAGATGCAGATAGTGGCAAACTAATCAATGTTACTGCTGATGCCGAAATAACAGCAGGCAGCAGCGTTAATTAATTGACAATTGACAATGTTTTCTGTTAATACTGTATTATATACGTAATTGTCCATTGTCCATTGTGAAAGTTATGCGTTTCGGATATAGAGTAAAACTGGTTTTTGTGGTGGTGGGTCTTTTAATTGGACTCATCTCATTTCTCTATTCCAACTACATTACTGCCGAACTAGCTATCAAAGAGCAGCACGAGATTAAGCTATGGGCGCACGCTATGTCGCTCCAAAATCGCTTTGATAGACGCTCGGAAATCGAGCGAGATGTTATTTTTAGCATAACAAATACCACTACCGCAATTCCCGCAATCATGACGGACGAGTATTTGCGAGTTATTGGTTATCAGCTGGTTGATAGTACCATCTTTAGCGATGAAACAAAACTGCGCCGTAAGCTAGAGAAGATGAGTTCGGGTGGTAGGGTACCCATTCAGATAAATATGCCCAATGGGCGCACTCAAACCGTTTTTTATGACGACTCGCTGCTGCTCAAAGGGATTTACTTTTTTCCCTATATACAACTCTCAGTAATTGCCGTATTTATTGCGTTTGCTTTTATTACCTTTAGTTCGTCTAAACATAACGAGCAGAACCGAGTGTGGGTTGGGCTTGCCAAAGAAACAGCTCACCAGTTGGGCACACCAACTAGTTCTCTGCTGGGTTGGATCGAGTATCTCAAAACGCAACCTATTCCGCCCGATGTGGTCGAAGATATAAATAAAGATGTCACGCGACTGACAAAAGTGGTAGATAGGTTCTCTAAGATTGGCTCTACAACGTTGCTTGCCCCACGCAATGTTTGCGATGTAGTTACTACAACGGTTGATTATTTCCAGAGTCGTGTTCCACGCAGCGTTACACTCACATTCAACAAGCAGAGTGATGAGCCTCTGCAAGCACTCCTCAACGAGGCTCTTTTTGAGTGGGTGTTGGAGAATCTGCTCAAAAATGCACTCGATGCGCTTGGAGGTAGTGGCTCAATAACAGTCAACCTCTCAGCAAACGAGAAGTGGGTGCGAATCGATGTTACAGATACGGGAAAAGGGATATCTGCTCGAAATCAACGCCGAATTTTTCAGGCTGGATTTACGACTAAGACTCGTGGTTGGGGGCTTGGGCTTTCGCTATCTAAACGTATTGTGAACGAGTATCACAAAGGTAAGATTTACGTGCTTCGCAGCGAGATAGACAAAGGAACTACAATGCGTATTGCTCTAAAACGCTTTTAATACTTAATTAAAAGTTTCTTCTTGTCCTAACTCCTAAATTCTAACTCTTAACTTTTAATTCGAAGAAGGTGAGAACTAACTATCATACACATACCTATCGTTGCGGTCACGCAAGTGGTAACGAGCGTCAATATATTGAGGCTGCAATTCGTGGCGGATATAGCGTCTTGGGTGTTGCCGACCACTCACCTTGGAAGTTTAAGGGCGGTTATAGCTCATATATGCGGATGAAGATGTCGGAGCTTAACGGTTATGTCAGCTCGATTCGTGAACTTGCAGTAGAGTTTGAGAGTGATATTGATGTCTTTGCTGGACTAGAGTGCGAATATTATATCGATTATATTGACTGGTTGAGAGAATACAAGGAGGAGAAGCTCGATTATCTGCTCTTTGGTAATCACTACCCCTACGACGAACAACACTATCCCTATATGGGTTATTGTAGAACGAGTTTTGAGTTTAATCTCTATCTTGAGAGCTCACAAAAGGCTCTCGAAAGTGGATTGTTTGAGTGCTTTGCGCACCCCGACCTCTATTTGATGAGTGTAAACCGTTTCGATGAACGCTGCGAAGAGATTGCACGACAATTGTGTCGTATTTCGAAAAATTGTGGAGTAACAATGGAGTTTAATACTAACCAGGAGTATAGACACGATTTTTGGAAGATAGTTGCTCAGGTACAGCCAAGTGTAATAGTGTGCATTGATGCTCATACTCCCAAAAAACACTCAGATACAGCCTCCGACGATCAGGCACTAAATAAATTGAGCCAACTAGCAATAACCCCTATTTACATGCTTTTTTAAACCCATTTCTTTTTTTCCTTCCAGCTTTTTTTTTTTCTTGTTCTGCATTCTATTGTTGCAACAAAAT
>CAMTOL010000071.1 GCA_947074135.1 uncultured Rikenellaceae bacterium | reverse complement strand
TAAATGAGATGAGCAAAAGTAACGACATATTAAAGAAAGTACGCAGGATAGAGAGTAAGACTCGTGGGCTGTCGAAAGAGATTTTTGCAGGCAAGTATCACACTGCCTTTAAGGGTAGTGGTATGGCATTTAGCGAGGTGCGCGAGTATCGCATCGGTGATGACGTACGTGACATTGACTGGAACGTGACGGCTCGTACTCGTTCGCCTCACATCAAACTATATGAGGAGGAGCGTGAACTAACGATGATGCTCCTAATTGATATTAGTGCATCGGGTACGTTCGGCACTCGCACTATGTATAAACGTCAATTGGCTACCGAAATAGCAGCAGTTATTGCCTTTTCGGCAGCTCAAAACAACGACAAAGTGGGTGCTATCTTTTTTACCGACAAGGTCGAAAAGTATGTACCACCTAAAAAAGGTCGCCAACACGTACTTCGTATTATTTCGGATTTAATAGATTTTGAACCAACGAGCAAAGGGACTGACATTGCTTCGGCACTTCAATTTTTTGTTGGAGTTCAGAAGAAGCGTTCGACTGCTTTCATTCTTTCGGACTTTATGGACGGAGGAAAACTGGCTGGCAGCGAGTCACAAACGCTATCGATTGCAAGTTCTAAACACGACTTAGTAGCACTTCGACTCTACGACAAACGTGAGGCTGAGATGCCAAACGTGGGTATTGTGGAGCTTCGTGACGCTGAAACTGGAGCTGTTAAGTGGGTTGACACATCGAGCAGCAATGTTCGCAAACGCTACGCTGGACACTTCAATATGAGAGCCACAAAGATTGACGAAGCTTTGAAAAGCAAGAAAATTGATTCGATTGCTATTTCAACCGATGAAGATTATGTAATGTCGCTAATCAAACTATTTAAAATGCGTTAATTTTAGTGATCAAGTGATCACAATAAAAATAATGAAAAAATATTTTGCAATATTTATAGCCATTTTCGGGGTAGTAACGCTTTATTCGACTGCTCAAATGGTCGATACTAAGGCTCGTATGGGCATATCGAAAGACTCGATAATGCTCGGCGACACTCTATCACTCTTTATCAACATTGACAAAGATATGGCGAGTGAGATTAGTATCCCTATGTTCAAAGATGGTAAACTAACTGATAAGCTCGAAATTATCGAAGGTCCAATAGTTGATACACTCTACGACGAAAATCGAACTATTGGTCTAAGAATCAACTATGTGATTACGGCATTCGATGCAGGAAATTATATTCTTGATAGCTTCCCAGTCTTAACTGGCACAAAAGAGCCATTCGACACACTTTTTGCACGAGGAAACGACGTGCTTGTTGTCGGAACTTTTGCCATTGACACCACCCAAGATGTCCCAGAAGATATCAAACCAATACAAGACGCTCCTTTTTCGTGGGCTGAATTTAAAGCCTATATTGCGGATAACTGGATAGTTATTCTAGCTATTTTGGTGGTTATTGGCGTTATTGCATTTGGAGTTTGGTGGTATATCAAACGTAAAAGAGCACTTCGGGCTGCACGAAAAGCTGTTCCTCCACACCTTAGAGCTATCAACTCGCTCGAAAACATACGAAACCAGAAGCTATGGCAAAGTGGGCAGGTCAAAGAGTATTTCTCTGCAATTACAGATGTTTTACGTACTTATATGGAGGATAGATATGGAATTTCGGCAATGGAGATGACCAGCAAAGAGATTCTAGCTGCACTACGCTCGATGCACACTGAAGAGAAACTCCTAAAATCAATGGGAGAGCTTTTTGCGATGGCAGACTTGGCTAAATTTGCTAAAGCAACGCCAGAAGCCGAAGAGTGCGAAACAGCATATTTCGATGCATATTATTATGTTGAGCAGACAAAGCCAATCGAGATTGAAGAGGTTGACATCGACAAACTCGAAGACCACAATGTACTAGAGGTTAAAACAGAAATCGAAAAAGAATCATCAACTAAGAGTGAAACGCCAACCAACAAAGAGGCAGAAGCAGAGAGAAAAGAAGATGAAAAATAGAGTATTTATTATTACGTTGGGTATCATTACAGGGATACTATTTTCGAATAGCGTTAGAGCCCAACAAGAAAATTCTGATATCAGACAAGGCAACAAAGAGTATAACTCTGGCAACTACACCAATGCCGAAGTTCAGTACCGTAGTGCGTTACAACAAAACGGAGCATCTCCAAAGGCAATGTCAAACCTTGGTAGTGCACTTTTCCGCTCTGAACAGCTAGAAGAGGCTGCCTCTGCGTGGGGAAAGGTGACCGAAAATCAAGAGCTTAGTGCGACTGAACTAGCAGAAGCGTTCTACAATAAAGGCAATGCCGAACTGGCACAGCGCAAACTTGACGAGGCAATAGAGAGTTATAAAAACTCGCTCCGACGTAACCCCAACGACCAACAGGCTAAGTATAATTTGGCTTATGCACAAGCGTTGAAACAAGATGGCGATGGCGGCGGAGGCGGAGATGACAACCAAAATCAAGATCAGAATCAAGATCAGAACCAGAATCAAGACCAGAATCAGGATCAAAACAAAGATCAAAACAAAGATAATAAGCAAGATCAACAACAACAGGGTCAAAAACCTGAAAGTAGAGCCGACGCCGAACGTATGGCCGATGCAATACAGAGAGCAGAAGACCGCACAAAAGAGAAAGTCGAAAAAGAGAAGGCCAAAGCTGTTGGTGTTGGGAATGGTAAAAACTGGTAATTTTTTCAATGCATAATGCATATTTTTGTTCTTACTCTAGTAGTTAGAACAACTTAATAATTATGAATTGTGAATTATGAATTATGAATTATAAAGATGGAGTTTGTAAGATTTGAAAATGTAGATATATTGTGGTTACTAACGGCAATTGTACCATTGGCAGCCTTCTATATCTATAAAATAAAAAAGGGAGGGGTAACGATAACCGTTTCATCGGTCGAAGGATTCCACAGAGCTCGTCGCACTGTGCTGTACTACCTTCGCCACATTCCGTTCCTGCTCTTTTGCACCGCTTTTGCACTTATCGTTATTGCAGCCGCTCGACCTCAAAGTTCGCAGAGCGACTCGCGCACCTCTGCCGAAGGTATCGACGTGGTTGTTGCACTCGATATATCTTCATCAATGTTGGCTCGTGACTTTAAACCAGACCGTTTTACGGCTGCAAAAGAGATTTCGAGCCGTTTTATGCTTGATCGTCCAAACGACCGTATCGGATTGGTAGTCTTTGCGGGTGAGGCTTTTACCCAAGCTCCACTTACAACCGACCATCGAACACTTGTTAACCTATTGGCGCAAGTCGAGATGGGCTTTATTGCCGACGGCACAGCTATTGGTAACGGACTTGCTACGGCTGTCAATAGACTCAGAGAGAGTGATTCTCCAAGTAAGGTTATTATTCTACTAACTGATGGGGTAAATAACAGTGGACAGATTGACCCTCTAACCGCTGCCGAACTTGCCAAGGAGTTTGGAATTAGAGTTTACACTATTGGTGTTGGTACTGAAGGAGTTGCTCCATTTCCTGCCTACGATGCCTGGGGACAGTTGGTATTCCAAAATGCTAAAGTTGAAATTGACGAGAAATTGCTAGAAAATATTAGCGAGCAGACTGGAGGCAAATATTTTAGAGCAACCGACAACCAGAAACTAGCCGCAATTTACGACGAAATCAACCAACTCGAAAAAGTTAAGATTGAGGTTGAGAGCAGTACGAAATACTATGAGCTGTTCACTCCTTATCTACTTGGTGCGCTTGGCGCACTGTTGTTGATGATGATTTTTAACTACTTGATTTTACGAAGAATACCTCAATGATACGATTTGCAGAACCACAATATCTATACCTACTCTTTTTAATTCCGATTCTCGTTGCACTCTTTGTGCTATACCGTCGTCGTCAGAAGCGACTCATTAACGAGTTTGGAGATTTAGAGCTACTTACGCCACTAATGAAGGGTATGGCTCCAGGTAGGGCTGTCTTTAAGTTTATACTTCTTCTTGTTGCTATTGGATTGCTCTCGTTTGCACTTGCACGTCCGCAAACTGGCAGTAAACTGCGCGAGGTTAAACGCAATGGTGGTCAAATTATGTTGGCTGTCGATGTTAGTCGTTCGATGTTGGCCGAAGATTTTAAACCAAACCGATTGGAGCGCACAAAATACGCTATTGGGCGATTGGTAGAGAAACTCAGCGACGAGCAAATTGGTATGGTTGTTTTTGCAGGTGACGCCTATATCCAGCTTCCAATTACAGCTGATTTTAGGGCTGCAAGCAGCTTTGTGCGCACTCTCTCGCCAGATATGGTTCCACGCCAAGGCACTTCGATTCAGAGTGCTATTGAGATGGCAATTCAGGCGATGCCCGAAGCTAAAACAGAGGACGGAGTAGCAAATTCTCGTGCAATTATACTTATAACCGACGGCGAGAGCCACGACGACGACCCACTAGCCGCTGCTGCAACGGCTGCCGAACGAGGTATTACAATTCACACAATTGGCATTGGTACGCCCGAAGGTGCGCCAATCACAATCGGTGGCGAAATGGTCAAAGACGAAGATGGACAGATAGTAGTAACTAAACTCGATGAGGCCACACTTGGCGAAATTGCTACTTCGACAGGCGGAGTTTATGTTCGCTCAACTGAGCGTAGTTTGGGATTGGACGAGATTTTTGCACATATCGACACTATGAACAAGAGCGACTTTAACGCAACGATATTTGACGAGTATGCCGAACAGTTTTTTTACATACTGTACCTAGTACTAGCGGTACTTGCCATCGAATTTTTGATTCCACAACGAAAAGCTAATAATAGAGATTAATGAGAAGCATTTTTAGGTATTTTTTAATTTTTAGTACTCTTTTTATTTCACTTTCAGCCACTGCTCAAAAGATTAGTTTTGAGTCGTCTGCCCCTTTAAATGTGCTTGAAGGCGATAGATTTAGAGTTGAATTTGTGCTCAACAACGCCACTGGATCTAGCTTTACAGCTCCGACATTTACTGGCGCCACTGTACTTGCTGGACCAACGATGAGCTCAGGAACCTCAATTTCGATTATTAATGGCACTCGCACTCAAGCTACGACAGAAACTTACACCTATTTTATCGAAACACAAAGTGGGGTAAATAAGATAGCAATTTCAGCCGCTAAGATTGAGGCAGACGGCAAGACATACAGTTCTCGTCCATTATCAATCAACGTAATGAGCGCAGGGTCGCAGCAGGGCACTAGCTCAACTGGCAACTCAGGCTCTAGCGCAACAACAAACAGCAGACCAAACAGCGGAGGAGGATTAGAGAGCGACGACATACTACTAAGAATGGAACTCTCAAAAAAGGAGTGTTTCAAAGGCGAGGCTGTTTCAGCTCAACTCAAACTATACACTAGAGTTGGGATATCGGCAATTAACGATGCAAAATATGCCGCTTTTAACGGCTTTTGGACAGTAGAAATAGAGTCGGCGCAAAACCCTCAACCCACTCGTGCTACCATCAACGGTAAAGTGTATGAGAGCTTCGTGATTCGCCAATGGTTGCTCTACCCCCAAAAGGCTGGAACGATGGAGATTGAGCAGACATCAATTAAAGCTCTTGCTCAAATCGTGACCAGAGCTAGCGGCAATTCGCTTTTCGACCAGTTTTTCGGTGGTGGTTCACAAATTAACAATGTAGAGAAGAGTTTAACAACAGGCACAACTCGACTAGTTGTCAAACCACTGCCAGCAGGTGCTCCCGTAGGGTTAAATCCAGCTGTTGGCAGCTTTAAACTTAGCTCAAAACTCTCATCTGAATCTATCTCGGCAAATTCAGCCGGCTCGCTTACCGTAACGCTTGATGGTAGTGGCGATTTTCCACTAATCGAAACTCCAGATTTCAAACTACCTGCCGAATTTGAGCAATACGACACAAAAACTAACGACAAACTTCGCTCCTCACTCAGTGGACAGAGCGGTAGTCGCAGTTGGGAGTTTCCGTTTATAGCTCGAAGCGAAGGTCAATACACTATTCCATCGGTGGAGATAGCATATTTCGACCCAGCGACTAAAAAATATACTACTCTAAAAACACCTGAGTATCAACTCGAAGTAACTCGTGACACTGGAGCTAGCGGCAGTGGACTATCAGTAGTTTCGGGTGTTTCGAAAGAGGACTTAAAGATGTTGGGGCAAGATATTCGTTACATTAAGACTACTCCACTTCGTGCAAGTGCCACTGGGTCAATGTTACTATACTCTACTACTTTCTTTATTACTTTGATTGTTATTGCTATTGCGATTTTTGTACTTCTACTGCTCTTTAAACAACAGGCGGCTCGTCGTGCCGATGTTGTGGGCAGCAAGAACAGAAAAGCTAGTAAGGTAGCAATTAAACGACTTAAAATGGCTAAACGTCAGCTTGACAACGGTTCTCGCACAGCATTCTTTGAGGAGATGTTACGTGCAATGTGGGGTTTTGTGGGCGACAAGTTTGCAATCGAAGTTTCGGAGTTGAACAAGGGTCGTATTGAACGAGAATTTGCGACTAGAGGTATTAACAAGGAGTTGGGCGAACAGTTCATTGCTCTTATTGAGGAGTGCGAAATGGCGCAATATGCGCCATCGGCAATGGTTGATATGGGGGCGATATACAATCGAGCTCTGTCACTATTCGACACACTATAATCAAAATACACAACCATAACAGAAGGGGCAGCAGTTCTATACGAACTTTTCTGCCCCTTCTGTTTTGCAACTATATCGGATAATTATATCATTAAAAACCTCGTCCAAACATCGCCCAATACTTGCGTTTGAGTCGTTCCCAAGCGTAAATCGCTGTGCCAGTAAAATCGGCTGTATAGTTATTGAGATACTGAGCTGCCTCTTCGTTCTTTCCTGCCTCGAGCAGCGATTTTACGTGTGCCTCAACCGCAGCCTGTTCGTCAAACATTTTGCGTTCCAAACGCAACTGTTCGCTCTCCATACTCTCTCGACTCTTGCCCCAAGCAACTTGTGCCAAACGGTTAGCCTCTCTAAAACGCCACAAAAGAGCATCATCACGATAACGCTTTTGACCACAAACAGCATACTCAGCAGGAAGTTCGGTAGTACCTGCATAAATCGGAATACGAGGCGATTGAGCAGGGTTGTCAACCGAATAGTACATCACACCACCAATCTCGTCTGGCAGCCAGCCACGAACCTGAATAATATGAGAGTAAGCACACCAACAAACACCTACTGTGCGTTGGAAAGCAATAGTTTCGGGTTTTACGGCATTGATTAGATTACGAAAATCTGCGCTCATCCAGTTGTTGACAATTGGCGAAACAATAGTATCGCCCTTTACAGCCACTTTAAGATTTTGCGACATATCGTAAGGAGTACCCTCATACTGCTGACGATAGATAGAGATAGCATCTTCAGGCGATATTTTACGATCTGGTTTTACCGAAAACGGAAGTTCGTCCATATCCATTGAAAGGTTAAGCGACGGCGCAAACATATTGAGAATAAAGTAGTCACGAATAGCAAACGGCTTTTTACCATCTTCCATTACGACCTTCCAAAACTTAAACGGCTCTTTACCGTCCCAATAACCCAAATCCTTTGCTCGTTTCTTCAAGTCGGCACTATACATAAAGTAGTTAGGGTTATTGAAATCGACTGTCGAGATACGAGGAATATTAGCCGAAATACCTATATGGTCATCTGGAACTCGTTGTGCCACCCACAGTGCAGAGGGTTTACCAGCTCCAGAACCAGTGATTTCGAGCTGCCAAACCTCGTTCTTATCGGCAAACGTCAGGCACTCACCTGCATCGCCATAGCCATACTCCGCCACCAACTCACCGATAAGTTTAATTGCCTCACGAGCAGTCGAAGTGCGCTGCAATACAATGCGTTGAAGCTCCTCAATAACCAGTAATCCATCTTCATTCTTAAGCTCTTTGCGACCTCCAAAAGTAGTTTCGCCAATTGCCAACTGTTTCTCGTTCAAACAAGGATAACCAACATTTACATAACGATATGTCTTCTGGGCAGCAGGAATTGTACCTTTAATCGTCACACCTCGCATATCGTGTGGCTCTTCGCTCTTAAAGCGGTTCCAATAGATAGTGTCGAGCGAGCCTTTTTCGTTAGTCTTGGCTGGAATAATTGTTGTCCAGGTTGTGTAGTTGCCATCGCACGAATGCGAGGTCATTGTCGAGCCGTCGGTTGATGCTTTTTTGCCTACCAGCAGTGCAGTACAGCTCTCTCCATAATCGACACCCGAAATAGGATCAATATCAACTACTTGCGCCATTGCCGCAAGGCTAAACAAGGCAACGGAGATAGAGAGTAAAATTTTGTTCATATTTTTGGTTTTAAAGTATATTTTAACCTAGCGAAGTTAACAAAAAATAGCAACAAAAAAAACCGACACTTGCAATAATTACAAGTGTCGGTTATTAATTAGCATTAATTATCAACTAAACCAGAAACCTCCTATTTGAATCTATTGTAGTGAACGTTCTCAGGTTTCCACTTATCCTTAGGTTTGAGGGGTTCGTTAGGATAACCAATTGGAACAACACACAATGGAATAAGGTGGCGAGGCAAATTTACAGCCTCACGAATTGCGTCCATTCTCTCTGTATAAGGGAAACCAGCTGTCCACACTGCACCTAGACCAAGTGCATTTGCAGCTAAAAGCAGATTTTGAGTTGCAGCCGAGCAATCCATCTCCCACAAGTTGTGACCATTGCTATCGTCAGCAGCTTTTGTAGTGTCGCCACAAACAATAATTGCAAGAGGTGCCTCCTTAAGCATCTTAGCGTAAGGCAATTTCTCGCACAGAAAGTCCATCGACTCTCGCTCGTTGACCACCACAAATGCCCAAGGCTGTAAGTTACGACCAGTTGGGGCTGCCATTGCTGCACGAAGCATAGTTTCAATCTGCTCATCATCGATAGGCTGCGAAGTGTATGAGCGCACACTAGTACGACTCATTATATTATCTATAACAGCTTTTTTTGTATCCATTGTTTGCTCTGAATTTAAACAGCAACTAACCGCAAGAAATGCAATTACCGCAATTACTAGAATCTTTCTCATCTTCTAAATATGGGTTTTAATTGTTAATAATTTATTGGTTTGACAAAAAACAAGGATTATCGTTTTTGGTCGTTGTAAAGTTAATAAAAATTTCGTTCAAAACCATCTCGTTTAACTCAACTGGGAAACATAACTCGATCTGCATAAAAGGTTAGAAAATTTTGGTATTTAAAAACTCAAACCTAACTAAAATTTTGAGTTTAAATCTGCCTCACAAAGATAATAACTGTTTGTGAAGAACTATCTTCTGATCCATCTATTGAGATAGTTACATATCGAGGAGTTGGCTATAAATTACGCTATTAATGTTGATTTTTGCTGTAATATTGTTTGACCTACATCTTATCTAAAATTACCCTAAGTTCAGCATTAACCTAACCACCTCACACAACGACAGTTTTAAAGATTAAAGTCTTCTTAGATTGAAATCTACCTCACAAGCTGTGCCTAGAAA
>CAMTOL010000070.1 GCA_947074135.1 uncultured Rikenellaceae bacterium | reverse complement strand
AATCCTTTAATCAATCTCAGGATAAAGTGAGTATTAAATTCAATCGGCAATCAAGAAACCTCGGTGTCCATTAAGTGCCTTGTTGATCCAATTAAACACGACAATCTCGACATACTATTTACATATGCTATTGTTGTGATGTCAATTAGCATTATTGTCTAGTAAGTAATTAGTTTTTTTGAGAAAAAAAGTGGTTCGGAGCTATTGAAGACAGGCGCTTGTAAGTGGAAGATGGATATCTGGTTTACACTTGTTATTTTGGTAGTATTTATCACATCTCACATTCTGCACCACACCAAATACGAACACTTAGGGGCATATATAGATCCTCTAATGTGTATAATTTTATCTATTGTACTAGTTATTACTCCCATTAAGTTCTTGTGGCAAAACGTTAAGACACTCATTATTACAACAGTCGAGAAAGATAAAGAGATTGAGTTCAAGGAGTCAATCAAGGAAGCAATGCCAGAAATCGAGGAGTCTGATATTCAGTTTAAAATACTAGATGTGGCAAATCACTTTTGGGTTGACATTTACATAGGCAACCACAGTATTCTAACCAAGACTTTAATTCGACTTGAGGAGGAGTCGCAAAGAATTGCCAAAGATATTAATCCAAACTTTAAAGTTACTTTCCACTTTAGACACACAAGCGAAGTGTGAAAGAATAATAACACTAAAAAAAGTGCGGAGTTAGTTCAAAATAGAACTGACTCCGCATTTTTGATATATGGCTATTAGGTTTGACCTAGCTTATTTATAGTGTATCGAAATATTTAACAAACTTGCTGTGTGGTGTCGAAACGCAGATACGAACAAACTTCTCTGCAACAGCTTTTTGGCTCTTTGTGAAGAACGATAACGATACGCTACCGATATATTTCTCCAACAACTCCTCTTCTGTTTTATTAACAACCACAAAAATACCTTTAGGAGTTGGACCAGTATAGTACTGCTCTGCCAACAAACCTCTATTTTTCAGATATTCGATATTAAGTGCAATATCACGAGCAGTTGCAACCTTAAAGTCAGTTGCCGCCTTTTTACCCTCTTCGGTTGTCAACAGACGAAGAACCAACTGTTGAGCAAAAGCATTGACACCGTTTGTGCAGTACATCAAACGAATTTCCAACTCGCGATTCAACTCCTCGTTAGTAGAGTGAATAAAACCTAGACGTTGACCGCTAAGTCCAACCGATTTACTAAAGCTCTCAGTGATAACAACATTCTCAAGCTCCAACAAACGTTGGTAATAAGTATCACTATTATCAAAGAAGATACGGCGGTAAGGTGAGTCGAAAAATACAATCACACCAGCATCGCTAAGTGTTTTGATTAGTTTAAACTGCTCTTCGTCGTCATATTTTTCGCCAAGTGGGTTACCTGGGTCGCAAATCAACACTGCATTACCTTTAAGCTCATCAATACGATCATAAAGTTCGCTTTGAGCGTGATACTCAGCATTACCAATTCCACGAACTGTCAACATTTGGAAATAACAACCCCAGTAGTAGATAGGCAAAAATAATTTATCCATCGCAACTGTTTGTACAATAAGATCGAGCGCATTCATACCACCAGCAGTAACAAGAATGTTCTCTTTTTTCGATTTGCCGCCAAAATACTCTTCATTTATAGCATCACGAAGCGCAGGAAAACCTGGCCCTGGAGGATAAACCTGAATATCATTAGAATTAAAGTCCATCTGCTTGACTACCTCTGTCAAATCAATATTTACAACTGAATTAACACCACGATTAAGAGGTAGATACTCCTTACCGCTTTGGGCAGTTAAAGTTTTGAGTTTCTCTCCAATTTGAACAATTTTGCTCAGAGTCGCACCAGATTTTCTAATTTTCATTTTCGTTCTTTAAAATAAGTTATTGTTATAAGGTTATAAAGTATAAAATTTATTCGAGAACTACCCTACACTCTTTTTGATAGGCTGCTCAAATTATTGGCTTAACTCTTTTCTGCAATGAAAAAGTTAAGCCAATAACATTAAAATATCCACCCTACTGACACTCTAAATGTCGAGTTGTAAGCTGTTCTGTCTGTAATAAACAGATTTGTTAGCCCCCTTGTGTAGGAGGCGGAGAGATCGAGCCCAAAGCGAAATGTGTATCCGACACCAGCATTAATCCCTAAATCCATTTTATTTATATTATCATACTGCTCTGTTATGCCATTAGCCTTTCTCGTTGAGTTGATCAGATAGCCTAATTGAGGACCAATAAATACTCTAAAACCATTAAAAAGTTGATATTTAACAAGTAATTGAGCATTTAGATAATCGAGTTGATAGTTATATCTATTGAAACCATCAAGCAGAACACCGTCTGAGCCTTGTTGCGAGTAGTAAACACCAAGTTCAAAGCCAAATCTTTTGATATTGTAATCAATAAAAGCACCTCCCACAAAACCAACACGAGCAGCTCCGGTAGAGCCTGTAAAATCGGCTAAGTTAAGACCTGCCTTTGCGCCAAATCCGAAACCATCGCCATTTTGAGCAAATAACGAAGATGAGCTAAAAATTAGCATCACTATGGCAATAAAAAATTTTCTCATAATCAAAAAACAGGTTTTGGGCAAAGTTACTAAAAGTTTTGATATTTTCAGCCTCTTTGCTATCAAAAAAACAATAAATAAGTTAAAAAAGCAAACTATCAATTTTCGCACCCATCTACCACAAAAAAAGTCTTGCCGAAAACACTTCCGACAAGACTCTCTAATATATTTATGCAAAGAAAGTTAAAACTAAAGACTATTTAGCTACTCTTTCCAACCATTTAAGCATTGCAAACATCGTAATCATTGAAATAACGCAAACTACGACAAATACGCTCCAAGTTGTTTCTAACGAAACACCTGCATACAACATACCACCGATTACCAACAATAGGTTACCAACTGCAGTTGCACACAACCAAAGAGCTTGCATCATACCTTGAAGGTGTGGAGGAGCTACTTTCGATACAAACGAAATACCTAGAGGCGAAATGAATAACTCAGCTACAGTCAAGATGAAGTATGTCAACACCAACAACCAAGGAGTTACGCTTGGAACATAACCTGTCGCAATAAGTTCGCTTTTTGCAGGAAGTCCAATCGAACCAACTGCCATCACAACAAAACCTAGAGCGGCAATACCCATACCAATTGCAATCTTCTTAGGAGTTGAAGGCTCTTTACCTTTCGAACGCAACCAACCAAAGACAGCCAAAACTATAGGAGTAAGGAACACTACGAAGAATGGGTTAATAGATTGGAATAGTTCAACACCTTTAAGTGTAGTAAATCCAAGATTAACGTTAATACCACTCACATCTGTATAGTCCTTAGCAAAATAGGTAAGTGTCAAACCATTTTGGTGGAACGAGAACCAAAAGAAAATAACAACTGCAAACACTGCGAAAAGAGCATAAAGGCGTTGTTTTACTTCGGCTGCACTCATTTGAACCTCAGCACCCGCAGCAGCAGCTTTAACTTTATCTGCTGGGTTAGGGAATTTCTTCATATTAACCAAGTAGATAACCAACGAGATAAGCATAGCAACGATAGCACCTGCAAAAGCATAGTGGAAACCAGTTGTAAATACGTTAAGATATTGGTTAGCAAACTCCATACCTGCTTCTCCAGTATAACCTACTTCAGTTGCAAGAGATGCTAGCTCGGCTGCACCCTCTGCTCCATTAGTGCTAATAAACTTATTAGCAACATCTGGAAGAGTTTGGTTGTAAAGGAATCCTTGGCTCTCCAACCACCAGTTACGAATCGCAACAGCAGTAGCAGGAGCAAAGATAGCACCTACGTTAATAAACATATAGAAGATTGAGAAACCTGAGTCACGCAGCTTGCTATACTTCTCATTGTCATACATTTGACCTACAAGAGCTTGAAGGTTACCTTTGAAAAGACCATTACCAAATGCTATTACAAAGAGCGCAACACACGAGAGTACTAACATCAAAGTATAACTATCAGCTGGAACAGGAGTGCCCGATGGAATTGCTAAAAGCAAATAACCAACGGTCATCAACAAAAGACCTGCAAGGATAGTCACCTTGAATTTCTTAGTACGGTCAGCGATAATACCTCCAGCTAGAGATAGGAAGTAGATAGCCGCATAAAAGATTGAGTAAATCCAACCTGCATTGGTTTCGTCAAGATTAAATTTGGTCTGAAGGAAAAGCACGAGAATTGCCATCATCGTGTAGAAACCGAAGCGTTCGCCCATATTGGCAAGTGCAGCTCCAATCAGCCCTTTAGGGTGTTTACTGAACATAGGAGTAAAAGTTTAAGTTATATTTATTTTTTAATTTGTTTTTGCTTTTTTATTGTTATTATCATAACAAAACTTTACAAACATAACGAAAAAACTTCAATTAACCAAATTTAAACAGTCACTCCAAACAATAATTCTATTTCTATTATCGTTGCGTTTAATTAATAATCTAATTAGTTATCCAAGCAAACTATTGATTATTAACATATTTCTATCCAACACTTCATTTTTTTGAACTCTTTCTCTTATTGAGTTGCCTCTCTTGTTTGGTATAGAGTAACTGACTATTGAGAACTGATGTTTTAATTCCCGAAAGTGTTGTATGCCAAACATAATAAAATGTGGATTTATATTTATCCCTCTGTGAAGTACCTATACCAACTCTAACCACCCCATTTTTAACAGGATTTGACTGATAATAAAACATACTCCCAGCCGCTGATAAAAATTCGTCATTGACCAACTTCCCGTCCTCCTCCTTTAACACTTTAGCATGAAGACTATCATAAATCATCTTCATCTCAATATTAGACTTGTAAGAATTTGCTCTCATCACAAAAGACATCTCTTTGAGATTACCTCGCGAAATCCTTGCATAAGCAAGCGGTTCCACCATCGGGTTAAAAATGTCGAGTGGAGTCGGACCCACTCTACAACTCATCTCAAAGGAATCACTCTTTTTGTCATTTGGCATCACAACCTTAGTACTAAAATTAGCTCGTTTCATCAATTTACCTTGAGCCTCAATAATAAACTTATCAACCGAACGATTATCAATACCGGTCACCGTACCACTTAGATTATCAATTGTCAAGTGACCGGACACCCTCTTACCCTTGCCTTTCTCTTCGTACTGTAGATTTAAGTTTTTAAAGTCGATGTTTCCAATCTTGAGATGTTTTTCAAATTGATGCAGACTCTTGTAAGGTAGCAGCTTCTCTAACTTACTAAGCGGAGCATTCCAATCTTTATAACTATCAATATGGATACCAGTAATATTAATTGCATCAATGACAATATCTTGTGTTGCTACAAGAGTCTTTATATCGAGATTAGCAATAAAAATCGAATCAACAACCAAATATGAATAGTCATCGTGGTTACTGCTTTTAAATGGAAACTGGTATTTAGAGTAATCTGGTATTAGCTCTAATCTTTCAATTTCGATATCTGTTGATTTTGTATCAACTTTCAATTTAGCAACTTGCAACGTTGCTTCTTTAAGACTTTGTCGCAAATCTTCTATCTCAATTTTAACACTACCCTTTTCTAAGACCATACCACCACTATCCGAGTTAAGATTAAGCAGTAGTGTGTCGACTATCATATCCATTTTGGCAAAGTGACTAATGTGCACTTTTCCTTTTGTGGAGTTTGTCAAATCAACTTTAGCATCATTAATTACGAAATTAGCAATATCAATTGCCGAAATCATCTGTTGATTTCCATCAATTTGTTGAGCAGATTTTAATGAATCCTTTTTTAAAGTAGTTTTATGGTTGTTTACAGAGAGCACTATATCAGGTTTATCCAGTAATAGTTCGCTCACAACAATTTGGTTACGATTTCTTAGATCATAATAACTAAAGTCACGAAAAGATATAGAACTTGCTTCTATATTTAGATACTCTATTTTTGAATCGGACTTTTTGAGTTTTAACGAATCTCCAACAATAGAAACTCCTTTGATACTCCCAGAAAGAGTAAAAGGATTTAGCCACACCCCTTCAATTTTCAATGTATAGAGTCCATCATTGCTTTGATTAAATGCGTTTTCTATATAGGTTTTTAGATACAGACTCACCGTTAGTATAATCACAGCGATAAGAAGCAGAAAACCGCCTAAAATAGAAAACCAAATTTTACGACGTTTGGTTGCAACGAAAAACCTAAAGAATTTTGCCATTATACACAATTATATTAAGAGTTCTCACATCTTATTAACTTTATTTGAGTCTATAACTAAACTACAAGCGTTATTTTCGACATTAAACTCTTGTTTTGGGGTTAACTATTAGCAGTTTGAAGATAGGCGAATTATACCACGACACAAAAGGGTATTTTTGCAACGAAAAACCAATATTATAAGTATCTGTATCAATATTTGGGAAGGTTGCATAAGTAGCAATAGACAGCGACTCTTTTGAGCGTAACAATTGTTCTTTAAAATCAATATCAATATCCCAGAATATCTCTTCAACTTTACTTTGAATGTGCATAACAATCTTATATCCATCTTTACCTCCTAACGGAATATCGAAATTATAAGGATTTACAACATTGAGTGACAGTGCCAACCTCTGTTCAGTGAGGACTTTTGATGGGAAAGACCGAAGATTAATTTTCACATCGAACGACGGAATATAATTATCGACAACCTGATAAACTAACTCTCCAACTATTGGGTCGTAGAAATAGTTTGAAACAGTTTTGAGTGAATCCCATTTATTTTGAAGTTTAGCATTAGTCCCAATCTCGATTGCAACCTTTTGGTTGTAAAACTTCGACAATATATCTCTGTATTGAAAATGGTTGCTTCTTATGTACATATTTGGGTAGGCATACGATAGTTTTGAGGTATAAAACTCAAGAGAGGATGAACGGGTATAATCACCGTCAGTAATTAGAAGCTTCACATCTCCTAAGTTTTCTTTCATTTTCGCATACCCTTTTTGTCTGCCAAAGAATTCAAGTCTATCTGGAAATGGGGTTTTCACAGTTATTAGCACAATATGAAGGGCAAAAATCAGAATTCCCACAAAGATTGAGGAATTTACGAGGTATCTAGCTCTTCGAGCTGAGTATTCCGCACTTCGACACATCATATATATCACTGGAAATATAACTGGCAGCAACCATTGAGGTTGTACGTTTCCACGCGAAGTTGAGTAGAGGAAAAACAGTAAAAAAACAATACTAGTCACTCTAAGCATACGTTCGATTGGATTTTTAACGAAAGGCGAACGACGGCAAAGCGCAACTAGAAATGGAATAGTAAGAAAAGGGTTGTATGTACCAATAAAATTACCGATATATTCTATCACATAATTAAATTCGAATTGGTTATTTCGTTGAACTAGGTGATAATTGAACGACACAAAATCGTGATTGTACTGCCATAAAAAATGTGGTAAAAAGAGTACCGAAGCAAGTATAGCTACAAGATAAAATCTCCAATCCAACAACATTTTAGGTCTAGAAATTAGAACACCTACCACCACGAGTGCGCCGTGATACTTTGCGTATGCCATCATTGCAAAGCCAAGAGCTAGAAAGAGGATAGAAAGCAGATAGCCGTTGTCGGCAAAACGTTCAGAGAGTGCATACCTTTTGAACGCCCAAATAGTGATTACAACCGACAGTAATAGAGGTGCATCGGGGGTGGCAACAAAGCCATATACGTGCAATAGTGGAATTGAAAAAACAACTAAAAAGTATCTAATTGCACTACGATAATCGCTATTTTGGGTTCTAACAATTGTCCAGAACAGATATAAGTAGAGTGGTTGAATCAGAACGGTCAGTAGTCGCACTCCTAGTTCCGTATTACCTAAAAAAGCAACTCCAATACTGTTGAGTAAGGCGAACATCGGAGGGTGGTCGAAGTAGCCCCATTCCAGTTGTTTGGCTAGGAACCAGTAATAACTTTCATCGCCAATTATTTCGCACGAGGCAGCTGTCACTAGATTGAGTAACGTCCATAATGACAAAAGAATAACAAGTAGTATATTGGGATTATTTTTTAGATATTTTATCATAATTTTAGGTTAACATAAGCCATTACAAATATATTCGGTACAAAAATACCAAAAAAAGAGTATTTTTGCACCTCTTTGAAGCAATAAATTAAATATGAGTAGCATAAATTTCGAAAAACGAACTCTTAGCAATGGACTAACGGTTATAGTTCACAGCGACACAACCACTGCAATGGCAAGTGTAAACATACTCTACAAGGTAGGGTCGAGAAACGAAAATCCCTCTCACACTGGACTTGCGCACTTGTGCGAACACTTAATGTTTTCGGGGTCGGCAAATGTACCAAATTTCGATGAGCCTTTACAGAGGGCAGCAGGAGAGAATAATGCATTTACAAACAACGATTACACAAACTATTATATAGCACTACCAGCTGCAAACCTCGAAACCGCACTTTTTGTTGAAGCTGACCGTATGGAATCTTTAACGCTAAGCGAACAGAGTTTGGAGGTTCAGCGTAAGGTTGTAGTTGAGGAGTATGCACAGCGTTATACGAATCAGCCATATGGAGATTTGTGGCATATTTTGCGTGAGATGTGTTACACCGATGGTCATCACTACTCTTGGCCTACAATTGGCGCGAATGCAGAGCATATCGAGAAGACTACTTTAGATGATGTTCGAAATTTCTACAACACTTACTACACTCCACAAAATGCGATTTTGAGTGTTGTATCGCCATATAGCTGCGAGAAGATGTTTTCGCTTGTCGAGAAGTGGTTTGAGAGTGTAAGACCAAAGCATTCAAATAGTTTGGAGCGAGATTTCTCGCAATTTAGTTATACTAATGTTCGAAAATCTGTTGAGAGAGATGTTCCGGCTTCGATGATTTACATTTGTTTTCCGATGGAGGGTCGTACTTCGCGTCAAGCTACGGTTCTTGACGTTGCGACTGATTTGTTGAGTGGAGGGGAGTCGAGTCGTTTGGTTCAGCGTTTGGTGAAGGGTGATGCACTATTTTCGAGTATTAATAGTTACATTTCGGCTGAGCAGGGTACGGGGTTGTTGGTAACGACTGGGAGGTTGATGGATTCGACTACGATGGAGGAGGCAGAGGCTGCATTGTGGCGTGAGATGAATGCTATAAGGAGTGAGAGTATTGATGAGAGGGAGTTGGAGAAGGTTCGTAATAAATATGAGGCTAACAACTATTTTTCGTTGATAAATTCGTTAAATAAGGGAATGAATTTGTGTTATTATGAGTTTTTGGGATCTGCTTCGATGATCAATGATGTGGTTAGTGTTCATTCGTCGGTTGGGGCTGATGAGATAGTATCGACTTGCAGCGATTTAATCGTTCCACAAAAGGCTGTAACACTACTCTATAACAGAAAATAGAGCAACTAAACGCAATAAAGCAAAAGAGGAAAAACGAAGTTTTTCAGAGAGGTTTTTGGTGTTTTAGAGCGAAGATGCACAAAAGTTTTTGGTGTGAATGCGACAGCATTCAATCTAAGAAGGCTTTAGCCTTCGAAACCGTATCGTGTAAGGCTGCAAGGTTGAATCAAACCGCTTTTTGGAAAAAGCGAC